>DATKBB010000001.1:0-40414 GCA_035514295.1 Candidatus Limnocylindria bacterium
GTACTTCTCCGGATGAAGGATCTGTTCGGTGCTGATCGGCGGCGTACGTAGCGTTTCGTCGATGCCAGCCCAGCTGAAGCCCTCGGCGAACACGGCCAGCGAGAAGAACAGCCCGTCGTTGTAGGGGAACTCCAGCTGGCGACGCAGGATGGGGGGCATCTGCTCGAGCAAGTCAAGGTCGGCCGGATTGATGTCATCACCGATGCTCATCAGCTCCTGCGGTGTCAGGTTGGCCTGGCCCCACAGGATCATCAGCAACGAGGCGTCGCCTTCGATGGCCGCAATCTGGGCCAGCGCGGCATCGCCCTCGGAAGGGTCGCTGATGCGCGTGCCTTCCAGATCGAAGTGATGGTCCTGCAGCGCATGCGTGTACTCGTGGGCCACGACCATCTGGTCGAAGGAAGTCAACGTCTGCGGCTCCCCGATGATGTAGAAGGCACCCGTGTCGGGGCGGTAGAAAGCGGCCACCTGGCTGCCATACAGCTCCAGGATGGCTTCACGCAGGTTGACCTCGGGCGCCAGCAGGCCGAGGCGCTTGAGCGTCCGCTCCTCGGTGGCCAGTTCTTCGGGGTCCGTCTCCTCGTCGATAAGGTCCTGCAGGTCGACCTGGAATTCGTCGCGTGTCACGAACTCATAGGGCACCTCGCGCAGGGGCTCGAGCTGGCGCAACGGAGGCACCTGGGCGACGATCGCGTCGATCTGAGCGCGGACGTCGGCACCCGGCGAGCCAGGCGTGGAGGGCGAGCCCGGCGTGGTCGGAGGAGGGCTGAGTCCGGGAGTGGCCGGCGGAGCGTCCGTCGTCGGGGCCGCAGGGGGCGGCGTGACAGTGGGAGCCGGCGGAGATGCGGGAGGCGGCGAGGATGCAGGGGGCGGCGAGACGACGACAGCCGGCGAAGGGCTCTGCGTGCTTCCAAAAAGGCCGCCACCGGCCAATGCCCAGATTCCGACACCGGCGGCAATCACCAGCACGACCGCCAGCAAAGCCCACGGCCAGGCCGGCCGGGACGCCTCGGGCGGCGGAGTGTCCACCGGCCCGAAGCCGCTGGATCCAGTCATCTGCCTGATTGTGGCAGCGCAGGCATTTCACTGCTGCCGGCGGAATGATGTTTGTTTCTTCACCGACTACCGGCTGGTGCCTTCACGCTCCAGTCCTAGTCTTGTAGTTGCGGAACGTGAAGCAACGCTTCCTGTTCCCTCTCCCTCCCTCAGAACGAGGGGCGCCGATTGGGCAGGCGCCCCTCGTTCGCTTTTTGTGCGCCCGGCGCTCCTACAATGGCCGCCATGGAGATCACCTCCTTCGGCGAGACCTGCCTGCGCTTCAAGGGCCGAGAAGGCGTGGTGGTGGCCGACGCCTATCCGTCGGTGGTTGGGCCCACCGGCCGGGGGCTGACGGCCGACATCGCCACCTACAGCCGGCCAGACGACCGGCCCACTCTGGGCCTCGAGAAGACAGCCCGCAAGCGCGCCAGAAGCGAGCGCCCGAGCTCGCCGCTGCCCACCAGCCTTCAATCGGCCTTCATGCTCGATTCGCCCGGCGAGTTCGAGGTGCACGAGGTACTCATCACCGGCGTGCGCACCTTCCGCGATGACAGCCGGGGAGGCGAGCGCGGCCCGAACGTGAGCTTCGTCTACGAGCTCGACGGCCTGCACGCCCTTCACCTGGGGGACATAGGCCATCTGCTCGACGAGGAGATGCTCGGCGAGGTGGGCACCATCGATGTGGCCTGCGTGCCGGTGGGCGGCGTTCTATCAGCTTCCCGTGCCGCCGAGCTGGTCGCCCAACTGGATGCCAAGTTGGTCGTGCCCATGCCCGTCGAGTCGAACGGCGCCAGCAGCCAGGCACTGGCCAAGTTCCTGCACGAGATGAGCGTCCAGCACGGCGAGCCGGTAGCCAGGCTGAGCGTGAGCTTCTCGTCGCTGCCCCAGGAAACGACGGTGGCGCTGCTCGAGCCGCGCGTCCGAGGCTAAGCCCGCTGGTGGACCAGGCGCCCGCGCTTGACGACCGCCCGGATGAGATCTGCACCCAGCCAGTAAGGCAGCAACTCGTGTGACTGGACCTCCCACAGCACCAGGTCGGCGTGCTTGCCTACCTCCAATGAGCCGGTCGTCTCTTCCAGGTCAAGCGCGGCGGCGGCGTTGACGGTCATGCCGGCCAGCGCCTCGGCCGGGCTGAGACCCAGCTTCAGGCAGGCCAGCGACATCACCAACTGTAGATTCGGCGTGGGCGAGGTGCCCGGGTTGAAGTCGCTGCCCAGGGCCACCGGCACGCCCCGTTCGATGAGGGCACGCGCCGGCGCGTAGTGCTCGCCGAGCAGGTACAGCGTCGTCGCCGGCAGCAGCGTGGCGACCACCGGCCGGCCCTCGTCGGCCGCCCGCCCCAGCGCCTCGATTCCCTCGGCACCGACCGCCGCCAGGTGGTCGGCCGAGCGGGCGCCCAGCTCTGCGGCGAGCTCCGCCCCGCCCGAAGCGTGAAGCTCGTCGGCATGCAGACGAGGGGCCAGCCCCAGGGCGCGCGCCGCGTCCAGCAGGCGCCGCGAACCAGGCACGTCGAAGACTGTCTCCTCGCAGAAGACATCGCAGGCCGTGGCGATGCCCTGCTCGGCGACGCGGGGCAGCTGCTCGCCGATCACGCTGTCCAGGTAGGCCGACGCGCCGTCCGTTCGCCCGCGGAACTCCGGCGCGACGGCGTGCGCGCCCAGGAAGGTGGGCACCACCTCCAGCGGGCCCTCAGCTGCCAGCCGGCCGGCCAGGCCCAGAAGGCGCAGTTCCTGCTGGGTGTCGAGGCCGTAGCCGCTCTTGACCTCGACAGTCGTCGTGCCGTGGCGGAGCATCTCGCCCAGCCAGCGACGCGCGCCGGCAAGCAGCTCTTCGTCCGTCGCCGCGCGCGTCTGGCGGACCGTCTGGAGGATGCCGCCGCCGGCGGCCAGGATCTCGAGGTAGCCGTGACCCCGCTGGCGGAGGGCCAGCTCGGCGTGGCGCGTGCCGGCGAAGAGCAGGTGCGTATGGGGATCGATAAGGCCCGGCGTGACGGTGCAACCGCCTGCGTCGAGATCTGCAAGCTGCGTGGACGGGATGCCCAGGCCGTCCAGCTGGCGCTCGACCTCGGGCAGGCTGCCCACCGCCACGATCCGGCCCTCGTAGGCCGCCAGCGCGGGTCCGGCTCCGGCGGCCGGCGCCGCACCAGCCCGGTCGTCGGTGCGCAGCAGGCCGACGTCGTCCTGCGCGCTGCCTCGCCGCAGGCCGCCGGCGAGGGTGGCGATCTCGCTCGCTCCGCGCACCAGCAGGCCGGGCAGCTCGGGCGCGCTCCCCGGGTCCGCGCTCAGCCTCGCCGTTTTCCGGCGCCCTCGGCCAAGCGCAGCTCGAGGGCCATGCTCGGCCTGAAGTCACGGATGCGCAGCCATGCGGCGGCAGCGCTGGTGCGCTCCTCGTCGGGCAGAGACTCGTCTATGCCGGCATGGTCGGCCACCTCGAGCAGGGCGGCCAAGGGGCACAGCCCGATCAGCTCCGATTCGCGGGCGGCCACGCCCTCCGCGCGGGCCAGCTCGACAACCGTTTCCCACACGAGCCAGAGCGGGGTGACCGAGTGGTCGAGCAGGTTCATCGACACCTGCGCGCAGCGCATGTCCTCGAGGAAGAGGCCCAGCGCCTGCACGCGCGGCAGTCCGCCCGAGCGCTCGCGCACGCGCCGGGCAATGCGCTTGGCCAACTCGACGTCCTCGGTCTCCAGGTTGATGTTGAAGGCGATCAGGAACGGTCGGGCGCCGACGGCGACTGCGCCGGCGGTCGAGTGCAGGCGCGCCGGCCCGTAGTCGGGGGCGTTGCCCGGCTGAGAAAGGAGCGCGTCAAGGCCCTCGAACTGCGGACGGCGGATGTCGGCCAGCACCTCCCGATCCGAGCGCTGGGCGGCGCGCGCGTAGAGGAAGACGGGCAGCTCGAAGCGCTGCGCGATCCCTTCGCCGAACTCTCGGGCGAGCGCCACGCACTCGTCCATGGTCGTCTCGCCGAGCGGCACGAAGGGCACCACGTCCACGGCGCCGATGCGTGGATGCTGCCCCTCGTGTTGACGCATGTCGATCCGCTCGATGGCGACGGCCACGGCCGCCTCCATCGCGCGCGCAACGGAGCGTGGCGGGCCAGCGAAGGTCAGCACGCTGCGGTTGTGGTCGGCGTCCGAGCTACGGTCGAGGAGCTGCACGCCGCGTGTGCTGGTCACCGCCGCGGCAAGAGCGTCAACGACCTCCGGGCGTCTGCCTTCGCTGAAGTTGGGCACGCACTCGACGAGGTTGTCCATCTACCGCTGCCAGTCTATTCGCTCAGGGGGGTGGGCTGGCCGTCCGGTCGGAGGGCAGGATCTCCCGCTCGGGCTCGGGCAGCGGCTCAGCCCCGGGCAATGGCGCCGGCCCGGCTAACGAGTCCGAGCGCCCGGCCACACCGCGCGCGTGACCCGTACCGAAGGCAACGGTCTCCACCTGACGGAGGCTCACCCGGACGTAGTCGCCCACCGTCAGGCGGCGCACCTGCCGGCCCGCCTCGCACCATATCCGCTGGCCGTCGGTCGCCTCCAGCTCGTAAAGCAGCTCGGCACCGGAGAAGCGCCGGTCGATCACCCGCCAGCGATCGGGTCCGGCCGGCCCGTCGGCCGCCTCGAAGACGTCGAAGTGCTCCGGCCGGAGCAGCACCAGTGCCCGCCCGCTGGGCCGGCCCTCGCGCGCGCCCACGAGCCGGACCTGCCCGAAGCGCGTCGAGGCGATGCCCTCGAGGCACTCCCCGTGGACGAGATTGGCCGTGCCCACGAACCCGGCCACGAAGGCATTGGCCGGTTCGGCGTAGACGATCTCGGGCGTGGCGCACTGCTCGACGCGGCCGCGCGACATGACGCAAACGTGGTCGGCGATGGTCAGCGCCTCGTCCTGGTCGTGGGTCACGAAGACGGCCGTCGCCTCGGCCCGGCGCAGGATGTGGCGCACCTCAGTGCGCAACTGCGTCCGCAGCGCCTGGTCCAGGTTGGAGAACGGCTCATCGAGCAGGATCACGTCCGGGCGGGGGGCCAGCGCGCGGGCCAGCGCGACGCGCTGCTGCATGCCGCCGGACAACTGGTGGGGCATCCGTTCGGCGTCTGTGGCCAGGCCCACCAGCTCGAGCAGCTCGCTGACGCGTACGTCCCGATCCGGGTCGCGGCGAACGCCGTAGGCCACGTTCTGGCGCACCGAGAGGTGCGGGAACAGAGCGAAGTCCTGGAAGACCATGCCCACCCGCCGGCGCTCGGGCGGCACCGACGCATCCGTGGAGGCCACCCGCCGGCCCTTGATCTCCACGAAGCCGCGGTCAGGCTGTTCGAAGCCGGCGATCAGGCGCAGGGCGGTGGTCTTGCCGCAACCCGACGGCCCGAGCAGAGCCAGCGTCTGGCCCTGCTGCACCTCCAGGTCGAAGCGCTCCAGCGCGACGAGCGGGCCGAAGTGCTTGGCCACGTCCACCAGGCGCACGGCCACACTCATCGGACCGGTTCCTCGTGCCTGAACAGCAGCGCCACGGTCGCTGCCGAGAGCAGCATCAGCATCGCCGCCGGGGCGGCCGCCCGCGCGTAGAAGCCCTCCGTTGCGGCACCCCAGATGGCGGTGGCCAGCGTGCCGAAGCCGGTTGGGCCCACGAGCAGCGTGATGGGCAACTCCTTGACGGTCGTCAGGAAGACCAGCGCCATGCCCGCCACCAGACCGGGGCGCAGCAGGGGCAGCGTCACCGTGCGGAAGGCACCGGCCTCGGTCTGGCCCAGGGTTCGCGCGGCCTCGATCAAGCGCGGCCCGACCTGGACCAGCGAGGCGCGTGCAGGGCCCAGGGCCTGGGGCAGGAAGCGCACGGCATAGGCCAGCACGAGCACGAGCAGGCTCTGATAGAGAAGCGGTGCGACATTCAGCACGAAGACTACGGTGGCCAGCGCCAGCACGATGCCCGGCACGGCATAGGCGCCGTACAGCACGCGCTCGATCCAGCCCGACAGGAAGCCCGGGTGGCGCACAGACAGGAAAGCCACCGGCAGGACCATCAGCGCCACTACACCGGCGGCAAGGCTGCCGGCGAGCAGCGAGTTGCCCGCCGCCTCGCCCAGGATGCGCAGCGGTTCGCCTTGGGCCAGCCCGCGTACCAGCCAGAACATGATCGTGCCGGCCGGCACGATCAGCGCCAGGGTGACCACGGCGGTGCAAAAAGCGAGGGACGGCCAGCGCCAGCGACCCAGCCGAACCAGCTGGGCCGGACGGCGGACGGGCTGGGGCACGTTGGCCAGCCGGCGCCTGACGCGCGACTCGAGCCAGGCCACGAAGAACGTCGTCCCCACCAGCATCAGCGCCAGGATGGCCGCCAGCGAGCGGTCGAACGAGGATCGGTACTGGATGTAGATCGCCCGGGCGAAGCTGTCGAACTGGAGGATTGCCACGGCCCCGAAGTCGGCCAGCGCGTAGAGCACGGCCAGCAGCGCGCCGGCCGCCGTGGCCGGCAGCAAGAGAGGCAGCGTCAGCCGCCGAAAGACGGTCAGCGGGCTGTCACCCAGCGCCCGGCCCGCCTCCTCGATGGCCGGATCGGAGCGCAGCAGGGCCCCGCGCACGCTGAGCAACACGTAGGGGTAGGTGGCCAGGGTCAGCACCAGCACGGCCCCATAGAAGCCGTAGATCGAGGGCAGGCCGGGCAGGCCGGCGCTGCGCAGCAACTCGCTGAGAGCGCCGCGCGGCCCCAGGGCAGCCACCAGGGCAAAGGCCATCACGTAGGACGGGACGGCCAGGGGCACCACGGTCAGCACGGTCCACAGCCGCCGGGCCGGCAGGTCCGTGCGCGCGGTCAACCACGCCAGCGGCAGGCCCAGCAGAACAGACCCAATCCCCACGGCCAGGCCCAGGCCCAGGCTTGCCAGCAGGATCTGCGCCGTGCGCGGGCGCAGGACCAAATCCAGCGAGCCCGGATCTACCTGCAGGGCGCGCAGCAGCAGGTAGGCGATGGGCAGGGCGGCGAGGGCGGCGACGACCAGCGCCGGCACGAGCAGGCGGGCCGGTGGCAGGCCGGGCCGCCGCCGGGCGGCCAGCGGTCGCGCCGCCGGCTGGGAGAGCGCCACCTAGATCTTCCTCAGGGGAGCGCGCCCACTTCCTGCAGCAGGCGCAGCGTGCCCTCCAGGTCGGCCAGGTCGCTGAGGTCCAGGTCGGGCACCTGGAGCTGCTCGAGCGGCGGTGCCCCGGCCGGCGCGTCCACGCCGTCGACGAGGGGATACTCGAACGTCTCCTCGGCAAAGTAGGCCTGCGACTCCTCGTTGAGCAGGTACGCTATCAGCTCGTGGGCCGCCGAGGCCTGTGTGCTGGAGGCCAGGACGGCCGCGCCGGCCACGTTTACCAGCGCGCCAGGATCGTCACCCGACAGGAAATGGTTCAGCACCGGGAACTCATCGCCCTGCTCCGCGCGCGCACGAAGCGCGTAGTAGTGGTTGACCAGGCCCAGGTCGATCTCTGTGTCCGCGACCGCCTGCACGATAGGCGTGTTGCCCTCGTATACGCGCGGCTCATTAGCCAGCATGCCCTCCAGCCAGGTGCGGGCGGCATCCTCGCCGCGCAGCTGGCGATAGGCGGTCACGAAGGCCTGGAAGGAACCATTGGTTGGCGCCCAGCCGATTCGCCCGCGCCAGGCGGGGTCGGTCAGCTCGTCGACCGACTGGGGAAGGTCGTCCTCGGACAGCTCTCGCGAGTCGTAGGCGAGCACGCGCGCCCGACCGCTGACGCCGACCCATTCGCCGGCAGGCGAGCGGAAGGGGCCGGACACACGGTCGAGCAGCTCCTGTGGCAGCTCGGCCAGCAGGCCTACCTCCGACAGGGCGCCCAGGGCTCCGGCGTCCTGTGCGAAGTAGACGTCGGCCGGGCTGTTCGCGCCCTCGTCGAGGATCAGCGCAGCCAGCTCGGCCGTATCGCCATAGCGCACCTCGACCGATGTGCCGGTCGCTTCCTCGAAGCGCTCGAGCAGCGGGCCCACCAGCTCTTCCGACCTGCCCGAATAGACGGTCACGCTGCCGCCGACCGCCGGGCTGCCTGCCGGCGCGGTGGCGTTGGGCGAGCGCGATCCGGGCTCGGCCATGCAGGCGCCGATGACCAAGACGCCGACGGTGAGCAGGGCAAGGGCTCCAGAGCGGACTGGCTGCATGTGGAACGTGGCTCCTCCATCTGTGCATATCCGAGCAGCTGACTCGGGATTGTGAGCGCATGCTAGGCGGCGCCCGGACTCTCGTCAACCACCCCTGTTAAGCCAGGTCAGGGAGACCTGAGTAGGCGGCCTCGACTACGATTGGACTATGAGTAGGCGGCGCGACGAGACGGTGGCCCTGAGCCGGGCAGCGCAGGGCTACCTGCTCACCGTGCGTTCGATGACCGGCGCCGGCAAGCCGGCGCGCACGGCGGCACTGGCGCGGCGGATGGAGGTCTCCACCCAGGCCGCCTCCGAGATGGTCAACCGGCTCGTGCAGGACGGTCTGCTCGAGGTGCATGACGGCCGCGAGCTGGTGCTCACGCGCGCCGGCCGCTCGGCCGCAGACACGATCTTCCGGCGGCATTCGCTGCTGGAGTGGCTTCTGACGCGCGTGGTCGGGCTTGGTTGGGCCGAATCGGACGAGGAGGCGATGCGCCTGCAGGGCGCACTCTCGCCGCGGGTCGAGGAGGCGATCGCGACTCTGCTGGGCGATCCGCCGACCTGCCCTCACGGCAATCCGATCAGTGAGCAGGCTGCGCGCAACCGACCCGCAGGCATCCCGCTAAGTGAGGCGCAGGCCGGCCGTGAGGTGACCATCTACCGCATCACCGAGGAGGCCGAGGAGGATGCCGAGCTGCTGGCCTACCTGGAGCAGGCCGGCCTCACCCCCGGCGCAGTCGCGCAGCTGGTCGAGGTGTCCCCCAGCCGCGACACCTTGACGCTCGACGGCCCGCAGGGCAGGTCCATGCTGGGCCTCCGTCCGGCAAGCCTCATCCGCGTCCTGCCCGGTCGCGCCGATCCGTCCCTCTTCCACCAGGTGCCGCAGGCCCTGCGCGGACTGCAACCCTAGAAGAGCGGCGGCGGCCACGTCGCCAGGTTGCCGGTTGCCGACGTCGCGTCGCCAGGTTGCCCGGGGGCGGAGCTAACGGCCAAATTGCCGCCCAACGACGCGCCTACTTACCGCTGCGTTGCCCGCCAGCGGTCCGCGCCGCCAGCCTGGTGGTTCAAGTCGGCCGTTAGTTCCGCTGGCAGGAAACTGGACCTGCGGCTGTCGAGAGTGGGCGCAGTCGTAGCGTTGCGATGGCAATGTATCGGCGGAAGTACCTATCGTGCACTCTGAACTTGACAAAGTGAAAGTCGTACATCACATTGTGCGTAGTGACTCGCACGTTAGGACTAGAACACATGCGTAGAGACGTAATCGCGACCTGCCCGGTCTGCCAGGGCGAGCTGCAGGTGACCCGGCTCAGCTGCACCACCTGCGGCACCGGCATCGACGGTCACTTCACCGTCGGCCGGTTCAGCCGGCTGAACCAGGAACAGACCGCCATGCTGGAAAGCTTCTTGAGGGCGCGCGGCAACTTGCGCGAGATGGAGCGCGAGTTGGGCATCTCCTACCCCACCGTGCGCAACCGCGTCGAGGCGCTGGTTCGCGCGCTGGGCCTCGCCGACGGCGGCGCTCCCCTGCCCCCGCCGGACAGCGCCTCGGCCGGCGCGACGATCGACGCGGCATCGCGCCGCGAGATCCTGGAGCGCCTCGCGCGCCACGAACTCACCGCCGAGCAGGCCGCCGCAGCGCTGCGTGGCGGGCAGGGGCAGTCCCGGCCAACGGCCTCCGCCTCCGCCTCGGCAACCGGCACGGACGAAGACACGGATACCCGGGAGGAAGACTGATGACCACGGCTGTCAACGACGGCACGGTCCGCCACCGCATCGGGCGAGACGGCAGCTTCGCGCTGAGAACGACCACCGGCTCCGTGCGCTTGCGCGGCACGGACGGCGAGGAGGTGGAGGTCAAGGCAACGCTGGCCGGCGGCGAGCCCGCGGCCATAACCGTGCGCCGCTACGAAGCAGGGCTGCATGTCGAGCCCGAGCGCCAGAGCAGGTCCTTCCTGGGCGGCACGATCGGCCTGGGCCTGCCCGATATCCACTTCGAGGTCAGCCTGCCCAACACCGCGCGGGTCGAGGTCAACTCGGTCAGCGCCTCCGTCAGTGGCAGCCAGCTATACGGAGACTCGAGCTACAAGCTGGTCTCCGGCGACCTCCAGCTGACCGACATCGGGGGACGGCTGGACGCGAAGTCGGTGTCAGGCGACCTGAGCCTGCGCACCGGCCGAACGCTGGAGGTCGAGGCCGTCACCACCTCGGGCGACGTGCACGTGGAGGCCGCTCAGATCGAAGTGCTCAGGCTGCGCTCCGTCAGCGGCGACGCGACCGTGGTCGGAGCGCTCAGCGCTGGCCCGGAGCACCGCGTCGAGACCGTCAGCGGCGATCTTCGGCTCGAGCCGCAGGGTGGCCTAACGGTCGAGGCGTCGGGGCCCATCGTCGGCCTGCGTTCGGACATAGCCGGCCGGGCGGCGGGCGGTCGCGGCCGGCGCAACTTGGTCATCGGCGACGGCTCGGCCCAGCTGCGTTTTCGCTCGCTGTCCGGCCAGGTGCACGTGGCCCAGCCCGGCACTGCCCCTCCACAACCGTCGGTCGAGACGGTCCCACCGCCCGAGCCAATGAGTGACTCCCTCGAGATCTTGCGCGCGCTGGAGCGCGGCGAAATAGACGTCGACGACGCGACCCGCCTGCTCTCGCGACAGGAGGAGAACCATGCCTGATATGGAGAAGATCCTGCGCCTCGTGGCTGAGGGCGCTCTGACCCCGGAGGAAGCCGACGAAGTCCTGGCCGGCCTGTCCAGCCAGACCCCAGACGCTTCGCCCGATGCGGCCGGCAGCACCCCTGCCGAGCAGGCCGGCGAAGGCCCGCGGCGGTTGCGCATCGAGGTCCGGGAAGGTGGCCGTCGGGTGGTCAATCTGAGCGTGCCGCTCAACATCGCCAGCCTTGCCGGCGCGTTCGTGCCGGGGCTGTCGGAGGAGGACGGCGAGCGCATCCGGTCGGCCCTCAGGACGGGCCTGCGCGGGCCGATCGTCGACGTGGGCAGCGACGACGGCGACCGCGTTCTGATAGTCAGCGAGTAGCTGGGAACGAGAGGATTCGAGATGCTGCGCCGAACCTGGTTCGATCCGGCCCTGGACGATCGCCACCGCGAGCCGCTGCGCCTCGCCGAACGGGCGCTCCAGCCGATGCAGGCGCCCCTGCCGAGGCAGGCTGGCCGCCTTCGACGCCGGCTAGGTCACGCCCTGATGGAGCTCGGTCGGCTGGTGGCCGCCGAGCGCCGGCCCGCCGGTCGCACGCAAAGCCGTCGGGCCTACTGAAGTAGCTCAAGGCCCGTCGCGCCCGTCGCCGTTCAGGGCGCTCTCATGGGCACGCGCAGGCCGCGCTCACGGGCGACGTCGATCGCCCGCTCGTAACCCGCGTCGGCGTGGCGCAGGACACCCATGCCGGGGTCGGTGGTCAGCACCCGCTCCAGCTTCTGGGCGGCCAGCGCCGTGCCATCCGCCACGACGACCATGCCGGCGTGCTGGCTGTAGCCGATACCGGTCCCGCCACCGTGGTGGATCGAGACCCAGCTGGCGCCGGCAGCGGTGTTGACCAGCGCGTTGAGCAACGGCCAGTCGGCGATGGCGTCCGAGCCGTCACGCATGCCCTCCGTCTCGCGATTGGGCGAAGCCACCGAGCCCGAGTCCAGGTGGTCCCGGCCTATGACGATGGGCGCCTTGAGCTCGCCGCTGGCCACCAGCTCGTTGAAGCGCAGGCCGGCCAGCGCCCGCTCGCCGTAGCCCAGCCAGCAGATCCGCGCGGGCAGGCCCTGGAAAGGCACGCGCTGCTGTGCCATGCGGATCCAGCGGCGCAGCGATTCGTCATGCGGAAAGAGCTCGAGGACCGCCTCGTCCGTGCGGCGGATGTCCTCCGGATCCCCGGAGAGTGCCACCCAGCGGAAGGGTCCCTTGCCCTCCGCGAAGAGTGGCCTGATGAACGCCGGCACAAAACCCGGGAAGTCGAAGGCGTCCTGCACGCCGGCGGCCTGCGCCTGGGCGCGGATGTTGTTGCCGTAGTCGAAGGTGACCGTGCCGGCCGCCTGGAGCGCCAACATGGCTCGCACATGCTCGGCCATGGAGGCCATCGAGCGGCGGACGTACTCGTCCGGATCAGCGCGCCGCAGGTCGGCTGCCTGCGCAAGCGTCAGGCCGGCGGGGACGTAGCCGTTGAGCGCATCGTGGGCGGAGGTCTGGTCGGTCAGGGCGTCGAAGCGCTCACCCTGGCGCACCAGCTCGGGCTCGACTTCCGCCGCGTTGCCGACCAGCGCGATGGATTCCGCGCGACCCTCCGACGCAGCCGCCCGAGCCCAGGCCAAAGCCTCCTCCATCGACTCGGTCAGGCGGTCGACGTAGCCCATCTCCAGCCGTCGCCGAGCACGCTCCGGATCGACCTCGATGCACAGCGCCACGCCCTCGTTCATCGTCACGGCCAGCGGCTGCGCGCCGCCCATGCCGCCCAGGCCGGCGGTCAGCACGACCCGGCCGCGCAGCGTCCCGCCGTAGTGCTGGCGGGCCAGCTCGGCGAACGTCTCGTAGGTGCCCTGCAGGATGCCCTGCGTGCCGATGTATATCCACGAGCCGGCGGTCATCTGGCCGTACATCGTCAGGCCCTTCTGTTCCAGCTCGCGGAAGGTCTCCCAGTTTGCCCACTTGCCGACCAGGTTCGAGTTGGCGATCAGGACGCGCGGCGCCCACTCGTGCGTGCGGAACACCCCGACGGGTTTGCCCGACTGGACCAGGAGCGTCTCATCGTCAGCCAGCCGGCGCAGCTCGCGAACGATGGCGTCGAAGGCCGGCCAATCACGGGCGGCCTTGCCCGTCCCGCCGTAGACCACCAGGTCATCGGGTCTTTCGGCGACCTCCGGGTCGAGGTTGTTCATGAGCATGCGCAGGGCCGCTTCCTGCTGCCAACCCTTGCACGAGATCGCGCTGCCGCGCGAGGCCCTGACAACGCGCGGACCAGCTGCCACTGCCATGGGGCGATTATCGTACCCACGATGGGCCGAGTCACCGCCACGGCAACCGAAACGATTTGGGTCAACCGATCACCCGTGGAGGTGTTTGACTACACCCAGGACTACACCACGCGCACCGACTGGGATCCGACGGTCATGTCGGCCAGGGTGGTGGGCGACATGACCCGCTTCGCGTCGAAGCGGTGATGCGCGGCATCGGCCCGCTGGTGATCGAGTACAAGCTCTACCGGCGTGGCGAGCGCACGTCAGCTGCGTTCAGGGACGTTGAGTGGTCGCTGATCAGCGGTGGCGGCGGGTCGTGGAGCTACACCGCGCGCGAGGGCGGCACCGACTGGTCGCAGACGGCAACACTCGAATTCAGGAAGCGCCTCGTCGGCTGGCTGATGGCGCCGCTGCTGCGCCGCAACATGCACACGCTCATGCGCAAGGCCATGGCTGAGGCGAAACGCATCATGGAGTCGAGTCCGGCTCCGGACTAGTGGCCTCGAAGTCCCTATCTCCGTGGCCCTCGTAAGGACGACGGGCCTGCCTCGACCTTTCCTGACGTGTCCTGTCAGGGTCCATTTGTAGGCTTGCTTCAGTCACAAGAACGGAGTATGGAGCAGGCCGTGTACCAGGAACTCGTCAGGATCATCCAGGCCGAACGGGAGCGGGAGATCCGGCAGGCAGAGCTGCGACGCCAGGCGGGGCAGCGACCGGCCGATCCGACCGCTGTGCATGGGCGGCAACCACGCGTGAGGCCAGCCCCAGCACCTGCGCCCGAACTTCCGCCGGCTCGAGCACTTCAGCCGAGTCACCCAGGGCCAGCAGCCGGCCGGCTGCCTCTGACGGCCAGTCCATCTGCAGGCGCAGGTGTTGCCAGCCGTCCGGATCGGCGGCGGGCGGCGTGAGTTGTTCGGCGCGGCGCACGGCCTGGATGCCGGCCAGGTCGGCGAGCAGGCCCATGCGCTCCGGATCGATGCGCAGCGTGACCGTCACGCGGGGCACGCCGCGCTCGTAGGCACTGGTCGCCTCCGCCCAGAAAGCAGCGAGGTCAAACCCGGCCGGACGCGGGAAGGTGTCGGCGGTAGGGCGGACATCGCTCACCCGCGAGGCGCGGTATGTCCGCAGCTGGTCGTCAACCTGCGCCACGACGTACCAGATGCCGCCCTTGAGCACCACGCCCAGCGGGTGCAGGCGCCGTTGCACCACGGCCTCCCCCCGCTGGTAGTCCACCTCCACCACTCGGTTGTGCCACACGGCCGCGGCCAGCTCGGACAGGAAGGGGGCGCTGTCGCCGACGTGGAACCAGCCCGCTACGTCGAGATGGAAACGTTCGACCAGGCGCGAGGCGCGCGAGCGCAGCTCGGGCGGCAGGGCGGCCAGCACCTTCAGGCGAGCGGCAGCCATGACCGTGCCCAGTCCCAGCTCCGCCGCCGGCCCCGGCACGCCCGACAGGAAGAGCGCCTCGGCCTCCTCGCCGGTCATGCCGGTCAGGCGAGTCCGGTAGCCGTCGATGAGCTGCACGCCGCCGTGCGGTCCGCGCTCGGCGAAGAGTGGGATGCCGGCCGCGCTGAGCGCGTCGATGTCGCGGTAGATGGTTCGCTCGGACACCTCGAGCTCGACGGCCAGCTGTGCGGCCGTCATCCGACCGCGTGTCTGGAGCAGGAGCAACAGGTTGACCAGCCGGGAGGCGCGCATGTCGGGTAGATCGTACCCGTGGAATCCTGACGGGAGCTGTCCGGAATGAGCCGTACTGTCGCTACGCCAGACCTGAGAGATAGGAGGTGACCGGTGGCCACAGCAGTGCAGCTCGTCCTGGACGCGCATGACCCCGCGGCGCTGGCCCGCTTCTGGGCCGCGGCGCTCGGATATCAGATACAGGATCCGCCGGCCGGCTTCGAGTCGTGGGAGGACTTCCTCGAAGCGCAGGGCATCCCGCGCGAGCGCTGGAACGACGCGAGCGCGCTGGTGGACCCGGAGGGCAAGGGCCCGCGGATCTACGTCCAGCGGGTGCCGGAGCCAAAGACCGCCAAGAACCGGCTGCACATGGACCTGAACGTGGGCGGCGGCCCTCGAGTGGAGCTGGACGAGCGGCGCCGGCGAGTGGACGAGGAGGTGGCTCGCCTCAAGGGCCTGGGCGCGACGGACGAGCGCGGCGCGATCGAGCGTGACACAGAGTACTGGGTGCGCATGAACGACCCTGAGGGCAACGAGTTCTGCGTGCAGTAGGAGCCTGCTCGACTACAGCTCCCTGCGCATCACCGGAAAGCGCTCGTCGTCGACGGCCGTGGTGAATCCCAATGCATGCCAGAACCCCGGCCGCGCGGCGCTCGTCTCGTCCTCCGGGCGGGTCAGGTCGGGGTAGCTCTCGACGGCGGCGAAGCCGCGCTCGGCCAGGTCGCGGCAGACCTCCTCCACCAACCGACGAGCGTGGCCCTGACGGCGCCCCTCGGCCGTGCTGGCGATGCAGGTGATCACCGCCGGCAAGGGCGAAACGGGGAGCTGCGCGTAAAGCTCCCTCAGCCTGGCGGCGCGCGGGTATGCGCTGAGCGGTCCGAACTGGCAGTAGGCGACCGGCTCAGCGCCGGCCAGCAGCACCTTGGCGTAGCTGCCGAAGACGCCCCGGCCGCGGTCCAGCAGGGCCAGCTTGCGCGGCACTCCCACGCGCAGCGGGCGCTCGCGCCGCTGCACCGGTGCGAAGGGATTGTCGAGCGGCGTGGCGAACAGGTCGTCGTCGGCAAACGCGTCGGGCAGGGCGGCACGCGCCTGCGGCGCGAAGAGGTTCTCATCGGCCGGCCGGGCGGGCGGCGCGAAGGGGTTGTCGGCCGGCGCCGGCCTACCGCGGGGGGAAGGCGCGTGCACCTCCAGCAGGGCCGGCCGGCTCAGCTTCGAGCCCCGCTCGGCATCCTCCCAGTAGTCGCACGTTCGATGGTCGAAGCGCGCGTCGGCGCAGACAGGAATGAGACCGAAGCTCTCGGAGTCGAGCACGTCGACGATGCTGATGGCCATCTTGCGGCCAGTCTAGGAGGCGGGCAGCAGGTCGACCAGCGCGCCCCGTTGTACGAGCTCGAGCGCGGCGGCGATGTCCGGACCGGGATCGCGGTCGTGATCCAGGTGCTCCACGCGCGCGCGCAGGCGTCGCTGGGCGTCGGCCACGCCTATCCCGGGGCCGGTCCCGCCGGCCAGCCGGAAGTCGAGCCCCTGGCCGGCGCAGAGCAGCTCGAGAGCCACGATGCGCTCCACGTTGACCAGCACCTCGCGCGCCTGCCGAGCCGCGATGGGCCCCATCGAAACGTGGTCCTCCTGGTTCGCGCCGGTGGGGATCGAATCGACTGACGCCGGATGGGCCAGGACCTTGTTCTCCGACGCCAACGCGGCACAGGTGTACTGGAAGAGCATCATGCCGCTGTTGAGGCCGGCATCCTCGACCAGGAAGGGCGGCAAGCCGGAGAGCCCGCCGTCGATGAGCAGCGCGACCCGCCGCTCGCTGATCGAACCCAGCGCAGCCAGCGCGATGGCCACGTAGTCGAGCGCCAGGGCTATGGGCTGGCCGTGAAAGTTTCCGCCCGATACGACTCGACCGCCGGCCGTCGCCATCGCGCCCGGGTCTACGTCCGATCCGTCGGGGAAGACGAGCGGATTGTCGGTCGCCGAGTTGATCTCTATCTCCAGCACGCGCCGGGCATGAACCAGCGTGTCCAGCACCGCGCCGTGAACCTGCGGCACGCAGCGCAGCGAGTACGGGTCCTGGACCTTGTGCGCCTGCCCATGGTGCGAGCGCATCAGCTCCGACTCGCGCAGCAGGTGGCGCAGCTCGGCCGCCACGCGCGACTGGCCGGGGTGCGGCCGGGCGTCATGGTACGAAGCGGAGTAAGCCACGTTGGTGCCCAGCAGCGCCTCCACGCTCATCGCCGCGGTCACGCTGGCCGTGGCCAGCAGGCGCTCGGCGCGGAGCAGGGTCAGGGCCCCAATGGCCGTCATCTGTTGCGTGCCGTTGAGCAGAGCGAGGCCTTCTTTGGCCTCCAGGCGCAGCGGCTCGAGATCGTGGCGGGCCAGCGCCTGCCCGCCGTCGAGGATCTCGCCGTCGACCTCCGCCCGGCCACGGCCAAGGAGCGGCAGCGCCAGGTGGGCCAGCGGCGCCAGGTCGCCCGACGCGCCCACCGAACCCTGCTCGGGCACCAGCGGATGGATGCCCAGGCGTAGGAAGTCGAGCAGCCGCTCGACCAGTTCCGGCCGGCAGCCGCTCTGGCCGCGGGCGAGGGTATTGGCGCGCAGCAGCAGCATGGCCCGCACGGTCTCGCGATCGTGCGCCCGGCCAACTCCGGCCGCGTGGCTGACGAGCAGGTTCTCCTGCAGGCGGCGGGCCTGAGCCGGGTCGATGCGCGTGGTGGCCAGCGCGCCAAAGCCGGTCGTCACGCCGTAGACCGTCTCGCCCGCCTCGACGAGGCCGGCCAACGTCGCGCGGCTGGCCTGCATAAGCTCGCGCGCGGTGGGGTCCAGGCGCACGTCGGCCGAGCCGCTGGCCACTCGCTCGACGTCTGACAGCGTCAGATCGAAGCCGTTGAGCAGGAGCGGCTCAGCCATATCGCCGAGCATAGTCGGCGCGGCCGGGCGCGTCAGGCCGCCTACGGCTGTGCCGCGTACCCCGTTCCGGGCACGACAGGGAGTTCAGGCAGTTGCGGCCGGCAGCGCTCCGGCACGCCATCGGCCAACCGCGGCGTGGCCGCCTGCACGGCGAGGGCCATAACCTGGTTGACGTAGCCGCGCGCCTTGGACGTCCACTGCGTCTCGTCGGTGATGCTCCGGCCGGTCAGCCACCAGTAGGCCACGCGCCGCCACGAGCCGCGGCTGTCGTAGAGGTTGCCGATGCGCGTGCGAGCGACGGTCTCCTGGTTCTGCGGCGTGGGCTGGGCATCAGCGTCGCCCAGCATGCGGCCGGCCCAGACGCGCCAGTTGCGGGGCATGATCTGGTACTTGCCAATGGCTCCGCTCTCGGCGTTGACCGCCGTGTAGCGTCCGCTGGACTCGACGCAGGCCAGGCCGGTCATGAAGTGCACGATGGTGATCTCGGGCGTGAAGCCGCCGATGGCGCGCCGGCCGGCCGACCCATCGGCCACCCAGCCACCGATCACCACGACGCCCAGGACCAGCGCCAGCGCGACGGCGGCACGCTGTACGGCCGTCCTCTGGCCCGAGCTCAAGCCCACGTCACTCCACGCAGGCCACGCACGTGGGCCAGGTCGTTGGCCAGCAGCAGCTGGGGACCGTCGCGGCGTGCGGCCCAGCGAAGGACGGTCAGGCTGGCCCAGTCGACCTGGTAGCGCCGGCGGTAGTCGGCCAGCGGAGTGCCCAGGCAGTAGGCCAGCAACACGCGATTAACTGAAGCATGGCCGACCAGCAGGCACGTCCGGTCTCCGCGCTCAGTCTCCCACCAGTCGAGCAGCTCGCCCAGCAGTGAGCCCACTCGCGCGGCGACCTGCAGGCCATTCTCGGCCCCTCCCACATGGAGGGTCGACGGATCGTTCTCGTAGCGCGCGTAGTCGAGCGGGAACTGCCGCTCGATCTCCTCCACCGTCAGATCCTCCCACTGGCCGTAGTCCATCTCGGCCAGGCGCGGATCGGCTTCGACGGGACGGCCGGCGGCCACGATGCCGGCCGTTTCGAGGGCGCGCTCCAGGTGGCTCGAGATGACGCGCGTGATGTCGACGCCTTCGAGTCGGCGGGCCAGGGCGGCGGCGTCCGCCCGCCCGCGCTCGGTCAGCCGGGCCCTCGAGTTCTGGCCCAGGTAGCGTTCCGATTCGGAGCGATCCGTATGCCCGTGGCGCGTAAGGAGAAGCGTCAGCACCCGCTCACGATAGCGGGCGACGCCGGACGGCGAGCGCGGCCACGCCCAGCAGCATGATCAGCGCGGCCCCCACGCCACCGGCCAGCCAGGCCCAGCCGAACGGCTCGCCGGCGTCAAGCGCCGGCGGCGAGACTGGCTCCTCTGTGGGCGCCGGGGGGATGGGCTGAGCGGCGCCGAAGACTGCCTCGACTTCGGCCAGCACCGCTTCGCCCTCTTCACCCACCAGGCGGGTGCTGGGCGTGCAATTGCTGGTGGTATACGGCTCTGGCGGTGCGCCGTAAGCGAACAGGAGCCAGTTTTCGCCAGGTCCCATGGTCAAGCCGCAGGTGTCAAACACAACTCCGCCCTGCCCATCGGGGATGCCCGCCGGCGTGAGCCAGACGAGGTCGCTCGCGCCCGAGCCCTGAAACCAGGCCGTGACCGTGAACGGCACGCGGTCGACGACCTGCTGACCTACCACGCCGGCGAGGACGGACACTGCTGGGTCGGCCACGAAGTCGGCCGCAGTGGTCGGCATGCAGCTGCAGGCCAGCGCCGGCCTGGAGGCGAGCGCCGGTTGCAGTACGACCGCGGCGAGTGCCATGAGCAGCGCCAGTCCCAAGCTTAATCGTCGGCCCATCGAATGCAGGACGCACGAGGCGGGCTCCAGGTTTCGCGCAAGCAGTGCGCTATGCTCCGCGCCACAAGCAGATACGCCTCTCCTTCGGGGTTGGGTGAAAGTCCCGACCGGTGGTCGGCGAGGACGGCACGCGCCGGCTCCGCCAGCCCACGACCCGCCGATCGCTCGAGCGCCGGCGGTGGATGCCCTGGCAGGCAGCCGACGGTCACAGTCCGGATGGGAGAAGGGAGGTGGGCTCCGGCTCGATGCCTGCGCGCACCCCGTTTCCCGGTACCCGCGAGAGAGACGGGCGGAGGATGAACTGAGCGCAATCAGGCTGGCCACAGTCTCGCGCAGTTTCGAGATCGATGGCGAGCGGCTGCCCGTGCTCCACGAGTTGAGCTTCGAGGTGGCGCAGCACCAGGTCGTGGCCATCGTTGGGCCGAACGGCTCCGGCAAGAGCACCCTGCTGCGGGTCGTGGCCGGGCTGCTGCCGCCGGACGGCGGCAGCGTCGAGATCCACGGGCGACCCGTGGACGACGCAGATCCCCGCGTTGGCATCGTCTTCCAGGAGCCGCGCCTGCTGCCCTGGCGGCGGGCGCTGGCAAACGTCTCGTTTCCGCTGGAGCTGGCCGGCGTGCCGCCGCATTCGCGGCGCAGCCGCGCGCTGGAGCTGCTCCATGTGGTCGGCTTAGAGTCCTTTGCGCAAGCCTATCCGCACCAGCTGTCGGGCGGCATGCGGCAGCGCCTGTCGATCGCGCGCGCCCTCATTCGCAACCCGTCCGTGCTGCTCCTCGACGAGCCTTTCAGCGCGCTGGACGCCCTGACCCGCGAGCGTTTCAACCTGGAGCTTCTGGGGCTGTGGCACCGAACGCGCACGACCAGCCTGCTGGTCACGCACAGCATTCCTGAGGCAGTCCTGCTGGCCGACCGAGTGCTCGTCCTGTCGGCCCGCCCGGCGACGGTGGTCGCCGACGTGGCGGTCGACCTGCCCCGCCCACGCCGGCCCGACGATCTGGATGGCGCGGCCTTCTCGCGCACCGCCGCGCTGGTCCGCGCCCACCTGGCTGCGGCACTGGAGGAGGAGCTGCCCGCCACAGAGCCCGCCAGTGAGGAGCCCGCCGACATCCTGGAACGCAGCGGCTCGCCGGCCTGGTTCGACCCGTTCCGGGGTGACGGCTGATGGCCCGCTTGCGCGCGGCGCTGCCCGTGATCGGCCTGGCCATCGCCTTCCTGCTCGGTTGGCGCCTGCTGGTACTGCTGGGGGGCTACCCCGTCTTCATCCTGCCCGCACCGGAGGTTGTCGGCGAGCGGCTGCTGCGGGCCTGGGTGCAGGGCACCATGACGCCGCATGCTGTCAGCACGCTGACGGCCATCGGCTGGGGCTTTGCCGTCGGAGCCGGTCTGGCGCTCATCGCCGGTTACCTGCTGGCCCGCTCGCCCCTCGCCGCGCGGTTGCTGTCGCCCTACATCGTCGCCGCCCAGGCCACGCCCATCCTGGCCCTCGCCCCGCTGCTGGCGCTGTGGTTCGGCACGGGCCTCGCCTCGAAGGTGGTCATCTGCGCGCTGATCGTCTTCTTCCCGGTCGCCGTCGCCACGATGGTCGGCATCCGCTCGGTCGACGCCCGCCTGCTGGAGCTGGGACGCAGCCTACGCGCCACGCGCTGGCAGGTCTTCCGCCACCTCGAGTTGCCGGCGGCCCTGCCGGCGATCCTGGGCGGCTTCAGGGTGGGCGTGACGCTGGCCGTCATCGGCGCCATCGTGGCCGAGTGGGCCGGCGGCGATCGCGGCCTGGGTGTGCTCATCCTGCTGGCCCGCGGCAGCCTATTCGACATCCCGCTGATGTTCGCCACGCTGGTCACGATCGCGTTGATCGGCCTGGTCCTGTACCTGCTGGTGGTGCTGGCTGAGCGCCGGCTCATCGGCGCCTGGAGGTGACAATGCGTCTGCTCGCGTCCGTGTTGCTCGTCGGTACCCTGCTGGGAGGTTGCAGCCTGGCCGCGCCGCCCACCCAGGCCCCGGCCACTCCGCTGACCGTCGGCCTGGGCTTCATTCCCAGCGTCCAGTTCGCCCAGTTCTACCGCGCCGATCGGCAGGGTTACTACGAGCAGGCAGGTCTGGACGTGACGTTCCAGCACGGCATCGATCCCGAGCTCATCACGCTCATCGGACAGGGCGCGGTCGATGTCGGCATGGGCGACGGCACGAGCCTCATCCCCGCCGCCAGCCAGGGCATTCCCGTCCGCTACGTGGCCAGCGTCTACGCCCGCTTCCCGAGCGTGGTCATCGCCCGCGCGGACAGCGGCATAGCCACCCCGGCCGACCTCGAAGGGCGCACGCTGGGCATCCCGGGCCGCTTCGGCTCGAGCTGGGTCATGCTCCAGGCGCTGCTCGCCTCGGCCGGCTTGACGCCGGACGACCTCGACGTCCGCCTCTACCCGGATTTCGGCCAGGCGGTTGCCCTGCGTGAGGGGCAGGTCGAGGCGGCCACCGGCTTCGCCAACAACGAGCCTGTTCAGCTGGCTCGTGCCGGGTTCCAGACGACCGTGCTGCGCGTCGACGAGATCACGCCGTTGCCCGGTCCCGGCCTGACCGTGGGCGAGGCGACGCTGCGTGACAAGGAGGACGCGCTGCGCCTCTTCGTGGCCGCCACGCTGCGTGCGATGGAGGAGATCATCGCCGACCCGGAGCTCGGACTGGAGGATGCGGTGGCCGCCGTGCCGGAGCTGGGCGAGGACCGGGAGGGCCAGCTGGCCGTCCTCGAGGCGACGGTCGAGATGTGGCAGAGCCCCTACACTGAGGCCAACGGCCTGGGCGCGATCGACACCGAGGCGTGGCAAGAATCGATCGAGTTCATGCGCGACCTGCCCGAGTCGGTGGTCTCGCCGGAGCTCATGGCCGAGCAACTCGTGACGGAGGAGCTCCTGCCGTGACAGACCCCGATCGCCCGCGAACGAAGCCTGAGGGCCATACGCCCGAAGAGCCTCGCCCGTCCGAGATTGGCAAGCTGGGCTCGCCCGGCACGGGACGCACGAGCGATGTGCCGCACGCCGCCGACGCCGAACGCGTGGAGTCCGGCGAAGAGCACACCGCGCTGGGTGACGACGGGCATGGCCACGCCGAGCCGCGCGTTGGGCCGGTCGACTGGGGAGCCTGGGCGTACGCCACGCTGGGCGTGCTGTCGGGCCTGCTGGTGGTCGGCCTGTTCGGGATGGCCTCGCGCTAGAAGAGGCCTTCGGTCTCGCCCTGTGCGTTGATGTCCACCTGCTCGCCGGCCGGTCGCGAGGGCAGTCCGGGCATCATCAGCATGTCGCCGCAGTAGGCGGTCACAAAGCCGGCGCCCGCGAAGAGGCGGGCATCACGGATGGGCACGCGAAAGCCGCTCGGGCGGCCCTTCAGCTCCGGATCGTGACTGAGCGAAAGCGCCGTCTTGGCCATGCACACGGGCAGGCTGCCGTAGCCCTGGCGCTCGAACTCGTGCAGCTGCTTGGCCGCCTCAGCCGAGAGGTCGACGCCGTCCGCGCCGTAGATGCGCGTGGCGATGGCCTCGATGCGCTCGGTCAGGCTGTCCTCAGGGGTCGTCAGGAAGTGGAAGTCGGGCGCGCCATCGCCAGCCGCCTGCCAGACGGCGCTGGCCAGCTCCTGCGCACCCTCTCCGCCGCGCGTGAAGTGCTCGGAGACCACGGCCGCCCGTGCCCCGGCCGCGAGCGCCTCTTCGCGCACGACCTCGACCTCGGAAGGCTTGTCCGTGGGGAAGGCGTTGATCGCCACCACCGCCGGCAGCCCGTAGGTACGCACGATCTCGACGTGCCGGGCCAGGTTGGCGCAGCCGCGCCGAACGCCCTCTGGGTCCTCCGCCGTGAGCGCTGGATCGAGGTCGCGGCCGGCCACCACGCGGCCCACGCCGCCGTGCATCTTGAGCGCCCGGATAGTGGCCACGATGACGGCCGCTGTCGGGCGCAGGCCTGAGAGGCGGCACTTGATGTCGATGAACTTCTGGAAGCCCATGTCCGACCCGAAGCCGGCCTCGGTGACAACGGCATCAAGCAACTTGAGCGCGATACGGTCGGCGACCACCGACGAGTTGCCGTGGGCGATGTTGGCGAACGGCCCGGCATGGATGAAGGCAGGGCCGCCCTCCAGCGTCTGCACCAGGTTCGGCTTGATTGCCTCACGCATCAGTACAGTCATCGCCCCGGCCACGCGCAGGTCCTCGAGCGTGACGATGCCGCCCTCGTACGTCTCGGCCACGACCACCCGGCCAAGGCGGCGGCGGAGATCAGGCAGGTCGCTGGCCAGGGCCAGGACGGCCATCACTTCCGAAGCAGCGGTGATGTGGAACTCCGTCTCGCGCGCGTCGTGTTTCTCGCCCAGGCCGATGAGCACGCGGCGCAGGGCGCGGTCGTTAACGTCCACCACACGCGGCCAGCGGACCGTGGCCGGTTTTATGTTCAGGGCGTTGCCGCGGAAGAGGTGGTTGTCGAGGAAGGCGGCGCCCAGGTTATGCGCCGCCGCGACTGCGTGGAGGTCGCCCGTGAAGTGGAGGTTGATCTCCTCCATCGGCAGGACCTGGCTGTAACCGCCACCCGCCGCGCCGCCCTTCAGCCCAAAGACCGGCCCCAGCGAGGGCTGGCGGATGGCCGGCGCGGCACGCACTCCAATGCGGTTGAGTCCCTGGACAAGGCCGATGGTCGTGGTCGTCTTGCCCTCGCCCAGGGGCGTGGGCGTGATCGCCGTGACGACGATGTAGCGGCCGTCCGGCTGCCCGGCCAGCCGCTCCAACGCGGCGTGGCTGACCTTGGCCTTGTGCCGGCCGTACGGCTCGTACTCCTCCTCGAGCAGGCCCAGTCCGGCGGCGACCTCACTGATGGGGTGGAGGCTCGCATCACGGGCGATTTCAAGGCTCGATCGCACTGTCGCGCTCGCTCAGCCGGCGGTGCGCTTGCGACCGTGGCCGGCGGTTATGGGATGGCCCGTCTGCTGCCAGCGGGCCGCGCGCAGCAGGTGCTCGAGAAGCACGGCATTAGTCAGCGGCCCTACGCCGCCGGGCACGGGCGTGATGGCACCGGCCACCTCCCTGGCGCTCTCGAAGTCGACGTCCCCCACGATGCCCTCTGGCACGACGTTGATGCCCACGTCGACCACCAGCGCACCCGGCTGGAGCATCTCCCCCCGGACGAGTTGTGCTGCGCCGGCTGCGGTCACCAGCACCTCCGCTCGCCTGACCTCGGTGGGCAGGTCGCGCGTGCGCCGGTGGAGCACCGTCACCGTGCAGTGCTCGCGCAGCAGCAGCAGCTGGACCGGCTTGCCGACGACGTTGCTGCGCCCGATGACCACCGCCCGCTTGCCCTCCAGCTGGTAGCCACTGTCGCGCAGCATGCTGACGGCGGCCTCCGCGCAGGCCGGCAGGAAACCTTCGTAGCCCAGCGCCATCAGGCCGGTGTTCAGCGGATGGATGCCGTCGATGTCCTTCACCGGCCGGATCGTGTCCGTGACGGTGGCCAGCGGGATGTGCTCAGGCAGCGGCATCTGCACGATGATGCCGGCCACCTCGCGCTCGGCGTTGAGCGCCTCGATGTTCGCCTGCAGTTCGTTGGCCGCGATGTCCGCCGGCAGCTCGATCACGCGGCTGGGCACGCCCACCAGCTGGCAGGTGCGCAGGATTTGCTGCACGTAGACACTCGACGCCTGTTCGTGGCCGACCATCACGGCGGCGAGGGTGGGGCTGTAGCCGTACTCACGGCGGAACTGCTCGGCGTCGGCCGCAACCGCCTCGCGCAAGGCCTGCGCCAGTGGTGCGCCGCGCAGTATCGTCGCCGGGGCCACGTCGCGTTCGGCGTCGCTGCTCGCGTGGGCCGGCGGCTCGACGCTGCGGATCACTCCTGCTGTGGCTCGCGCAGTCCACCCCCCGCAACACGCTGTGCGACCTGCAGCATCTGGCGCTCCACGCTGTGCAGCAGATCACCGACCTCAGCGGTGCTTCCGCCGACGAAGCGCTGGTCGCCGACGTGAGGCAGGTTCACCAGCACATTCGCGGCAGCTCCGCGCGCGGCGGCGGCGGCCAGGCGCCCGGCCACCTCCAGGTCACTGGCGGCGTTGACGTTGCTGCGTCCGGCCATGCCCTCGATCTCGACCAATAGCATCGCGCACTCGCGCAGGACGGCGAGGGGCACCTCCGCTGCCGCGCGTGCCGCCGCCTGGGTCGCGACGTTGCGCTGGCGCTGCTCCTCATCCGTCTCCTTGGGCAGCTTCAGAGCGGTCGAGAAGCGGCCATAGGCACGGGCGTCGTCGTCGGCGAGCGTCAGCAAGCGCTGCCGCGCCCGTTCCGCCGCCTGCAGGGCACGCTCGTGGGTGGCCTCGAAGTTGGCGTATTTGGGCCGGCCCCGCGAAAGTCGCGCAACCATGGCCAGCAGACTGGCCGCGAAGCTGCCCGCGATTGCGGCCGCGCTGCCGCCGCCGGGCACCGGCGCGTCCGAGGCGAGTCGCTCCGTGAACTCGGTCAGCGTCAGATTGGCGAGTGGCTCCCCGGCTGCCTCCATCCCGCCGATTGTCGCACGGGCGGTATGTGCCGCGGCAGCCTCTTAAGCGGCCTGAGCCAGCTTGTCGAGCGACTCGACGCCCTCGAGCGACCAGCGCCGGCGGCGATGCTCGAACGCCAGCCTAAGGCGCGCATCCGGCGTGCGCACGTCGAAGATCGTCCGCGGCCCCCGTAGGGCCGGATAAGCCGCCGACTCCTCACGCACGCCTTCGATGCGCGTGACCGGCAGCTCTTCGTCAGCCAGCCTGATGCTGCGTGGCCGCCCGTCGAACCAGCCGACGCGGACGCTCACCCGTGTAGACGTGACCTCCAAGATCGCCATCTCGCTGCTCCTTTCGCGCCGGCCTCCCTTGGTTCACGACGCATCGAACATCTGTTCTATGCGGCGCACCGTACCGAACATCCGTGCGAATGTCAACGGTCTTCCGACCTTACCGCTTGGCCCAGCATCGGCCTGGCCCGTGCCAGCTCGGCTGTCACTGGAAATCGCATTGCTCGGCCATGACGCCGACATCGCCGGTCGCCAGAAACTCCTCGACCACAGGTCGCAGCGCTTCGTCCCGGTAGCTCGTGTGGCCCACCACGTCCGTGATGCAGGCACTGCCCAAGGCCTGCAGCCTGGGCGACCACGACAGCAACGCGGCCGGGGCCAGGACGTCGTGCCGGGAGGCAAGGATCAGGACCGCCGCCGCCTGGCCCGCGGTCCCGGCGGGCCGGCTCACGCCTTTCGGAAAGCCGGCACAGGGGGCCAGCTCGGACGCGTAGGCAAACAGCAGCGGGTGCGGCCCACCGGCGTAGCCGGCAGCGTCGAGCGGGCGGTCTATGTCCGCGCAGAGCGACCAGTAGAAGTTGTCGCGGTCCAGGTCCTCGAGCAGGCGCTCCCCGATACGCCACATGAGCGTGCCGTCGCCTGCCAGCGCCTCGTCTACAGCGGTGGCCCAGCCGGGCCAGTAGTCGCGCCCACGGAGAGCCAGCGCCGTGGCCTGGTCGAACATGACCGGTCTCAGCAGCAGCGTGCCGCTGCCCACCGGTCGGTCCTCGGCCAGCACCGCGGCGCGTAGCGCGTCGTAGCTCCCGCCAGCGCCCGCCTCGCTCAGGACCGACTGGCAGGCATCCGTCCGGCACGAGCGGGCGAGCTCGTCTGCCAGCCGGCCGAGGACGGGGCCTACGGCGGTCAGCCGGTTGGGCCAGGACACCTCCAGCGCAAGCGGCCCGTCCAGCACGGCGTGGCGCACCCTCTCGGGATGCATGTGCAGGTAGGCCTCCGCGATGGCCGTGCCGTAGGAGATGGCCAGCATGTCGAAGCGATCTGTGCCGATCATGCGCCTGACCGTTTCCAGCTCCTCCGCCGCGGCCCAGGCGCCCAACTCCAGCGGCGAGTCATAGCCGCCGACGCATTCGCTGGTCACGCGCGGCGCTCGCTGGGCAAAGTCCTGCGGCGTGCGCTCCGTCAGGAACGCGAGCGACTCGGGCCCGCAGCCACCGATCGCGGCACGGGCCGTGAAACCGTCCCAGGCCAGCACGGAGTAGCGCTGGTAGTCGACCGGCGGAGGGTCGCCGAGCATGAGCCGCGTAGCGCTCACGCTGGGGCCGCCCGGGTGGTAGACGAGCAGCTGACGGCCCTCGAGCGGGTCCGCCTCGCGATCCGAGAGCAGCACCACCTGGACCGGCACGGGACGCGCTCCTTCCCGCTCGAGCATGAAGTTGAAGCAATGGGCGTGCAGTTCCTGCAGCGGCTCCGCCGATGCCTCATCTAGGAAGGGCAGGCGCACCTGATCGCAGGGGCGGAGTACGGACGGATCCTCGCTGGGGCCGGAGCTTGGCGCCGGCCCTGCGCAGCCCCAGCTGAGGAACGCGCCGGCCAGCAGCGCAGCCGCGCCCAAACCGGCGCGCCTCACCCGGCCACCGCGTCAGGCCGACCACTCAGATCGAGGGACACTTGTCGTTCTTGTTGGCCATGCCGAAGAGGATGTGCCAGCCACCCAGCTGGGCGTTCCTGTTCTGCATGATCCCGACACGCGTGGTCACCTTGCGAACGGCTTCCCATGGCGCCGCGTAGCGGCAGTACTGAACCCCACCGGAGCCCACGGCGGGCCTCGAGACGGGGTGCCACCACTCCGTGCTGACCGATAGCGAGCCCTCGTACTTGGTGGATGAGCCGCCGCTGATGACCAGCGGTGCCTCACCGAGTTCGACATCGAACGTCGTTCCGAAGCCAACCGTGATGGTCGCGTCGTGCGGACCGGCGATGCTCACCTCCGGCTGGTGGAACTCGTAGCTGTCGCTGGGCGAGCCGGCCCATTGGCCGTTGCTTTCGAACTCGAGCCAGGCTCTGTTGTAGGGGAACTTGGCGCCGGTGATGGCCTGCGCCCTCATCTGGCCGTAGATCCGGAAGTATTGGCACTGTCCGCTGCGGCCGGTGCAGCGGTAGTTCCAGGCGGCGTTGATCGTCCAGATGACGTCGCGGCGCCAGGCATCGCGCGTCCAGCAGTTGACGAACAGCTGACAGGTCGTCGCCTTGAAGATGTCCGTGAAAGCGCCATCACTGTTGTAGACCCACGCGCTGCGCGGAGGCACGACATAGCCGGCTCGAGCGGCGACCGGCAGCGGCTGGGCTAGGGGTTCGATCTCCCAGGCAACGTTGCCTGCAGCGTCGAGTCCACGGTGCACGGTCAACCGGGCGGCGGCGTCCACGACGACCTCGCGATTGCCGAAGTCGTACACGCGCAACAGGCGCCGGCGCAGGTCGACTGCGCTGCCGCCTTCCGCAGCCAGGGCGCGCAGCCTCTCCTTGCCGGCCGGTAGGTCCGTGACGTCAACGGCACGAAGCTCGCCTGGGCTGAGCGTTCGCCGGCCCGAAACGATCGAGTTATCCGGCGGCGGATCGACGGCCCCCTCCCCGGCTCGGGCGGGCAGCGCCGGGGACGAGAAGACGATCACCGCCGCCAGAGCGCCTGCACAGCGCCGCCAGCGCGTGCCGGGGCGCGAAGTGAGACTGGCCATACCTGCTCCTTCGTGCCCGGGCTAGCCGGCGGCTCGGGCAGTAGAACACTCATGGGTCACGCCTGTCCCTGACAGCCGTTGGCAGGTTCATGCCAAGCCGGGCCAGCTTCAGACGATGCCCTGCCTGACCGCCGCCGCAATGGCTGCGGCCCGGCCCTCCACGCCCAGGCGTCGGTAGACGCTGCGCAGCCGGCGATACATCTCTCGCTCGGAGTAGTGCGCCGCCTGTGCCAGGCCGGCCACCGTCGCACCGTCGGCCAGCGCCCTTAGCCACCCGTGCTCCTGCTCGGTCAGCAAGGCGCCCTCGTCCGCGGTCGAAGGCGCAAGGACCGCGCGCATGACCGGCGGCGCGATCAGCGACCTGCCCGCCAGGGCGGCCTGCAGCGCGGCCACGATGTCGTCGGGTGACGCTCGCCAGTCGAGCACAGTCAGCGCGCCCTCGGCAAGGGCCCGCCGGCAAACCTCTGCGCGCAGGTCGCGCAGCAGGACCACGACCGACACGCCCGCGTCGACCAGCCGGCGCATGGCCCGCCAGTCCTGTTCAGCCGCCAGGCTCAGGAGGGCGGCGTCGACCAGCGGCCAGCGGCCGGCCCGCGCTGCGCTCTCCCACTCGGTGACCCGATAGCCGGCCTCGGCCAGCGTGCGCGCCAGCCCGCGCCGGTAGCAGGGCACGTCGTCCAGCACGGCCACCCCATGCCGGCCGGCAGCCGGGGCAGGCGACTCCGCTGTCTCCCGCCAGGCCGTGCCGGCCTCCGCCAAGCGCATCGGGCTGCCCGCGATGACCGCGTAGGTGTCGATGGGGCCGTCCTCCGCCGTGGAGACGCTCAGCGCCGTCTCCGATCACGGCGCCCACCTGGCCGCGATTCACGGCCGGATGTGCCCCAGACGCGAGCGCATGATGATCCCCCGCCGCCGGCCGCGTCAACGCCCGACATTCAGCTCACCGCCCTCAGTCGCGTGGCGCCCTGTGGTGGTCGCGCTCGAACGGTGCGCCCACCTCCGCGTCAATCAGTCGCGCCCGGCGGATCGCGCGCGGACCGAAGCGCTCACGGATGCGATCGGCCGCTTCGAGTGCCTGCCGCCGGCGCCCGTCCTCCTCCCCGAAGAGCGCCAGCTGCTGGCGGCCGTTCAGCCCGCTGGCGGCCACGCCGAGCAGGCGCACGCGCATGCCGTGCACCTCGCGCCGGGCCAGACCGACAGCCGTGCGCCAGATGACGTCGGTCAGGTCGGTCGGATGGGGCAGCGTGCGCTGGCGGGTGATGGTCACGAAGTCCGAGTCGCGCATCTTGACGGCGACCGTCGAGCAGCGCAGTCCGTCCGCGCGCAGGCGGCCGGCGACCCCCTCGCTGAGGGCCAGCAACGAGCGTTCGACCACCTCCCAGTCGGAGGTGTCGGTCGAGAAGGTGTGCTCCTGGCTGACCGATTTGGCGCCCTCCTCCCCGCCGACATCGGTCTCGCCCACACCTCGCGCTCGGGCGCCCAGCTCCGGTCCGTGGCTGCCGAAGCGCCGCCGGAGCAGGTCGTCGGGCAGCGCAGCGAGGTCGCCGATCGTGCGCACGCCGTAGTCGGTCAGGGCGCGGCGCGTGCTGGGACCCACGCCCCACAGCCGATCGATGCTGAGCGGCGCCAGGAAGCCCTCCTCCTCGCCGGCGGCCACCACCACCAGCCCGTCCGGCTTGCGCAGGTCGGAGGCGATCTTGGCCACCAGCCGATTGGCCGCCACGCCGACCGAGGCGGTCAGCCCGACCTCGTCGCGAATCTCCTGCTTCAGGCGGCGAGCCATCTCCTCGCCCGTTCCGAAGAGAGCCCGGCTGCCGGTCACATCCATGAACGCCTCGTCGATCGAGACCTGCTCGATGCGTGGCGTGAAGCGACGCAGGATCGCCATCACCAGCCGGCTGGCCTGCGCATAGCGGCGCCCATCGACCGGCACGAAGATGCCCTTCGGGCAGAGTGCCGCCGCCGTGCGCAGGGGCATCGCCGAGCGAACTCCGAAGCGGCGTGCCTCGTACGACGCCGCGCTGACCACGCCTCGGTCGTCCGGACCGCCGCCACCCACGATGACCGGCTTGCCGCGCAGCTCCGGCTTGTCGCGCTGCTCGACCGCGGCGAAGAACGCGTCGAGGTCCACGTGGAGGATCGTCGTCGCCTTGCCCGTGCCGCTCATGGCAGAACCATCATCCTCCGGGCTGTGCCAGCTTGCGTGTCAGGGCCGAAACCCCGAAAGCTGCTTAGCCCTTGGGCTCGACCGCCACGGTGACTTCGGGCGTCATGCCGGGGAAGACGCGGATGGCAACCTTGTAGGTGCCCAGCATCTTGAGCGGCTCCTCCAGGTCGATCTTGTGCCGGTCGACCACGATCCCGCGCCGGCCCAGGGCATCGGCGATGTCCTTGGACGTGATCGAACCGTAAAGCTTGCCGCCTTCGCCCACCTTGACGCCCATGGTCAGAGTGGTCGAGCTGATGCGCTGGGCGGCGATCTCGGCCTCTTCTCGCTCGCGCTGGCGCTTCTCCTCGCGGTTGGCGATGTCGTGCTGCCAGGCGCGGTAGGCACCGCCCGTGGCCGGCACGGCCAGCTTGCGCGGCAGCAGGAAGTTGCGCGCGTAGCCGTCGGCCACGTCCTTCAACTCGCCGCTCTTGCCGAGCGGCGCAACGTCACTGGTCAGGATGACCTTCACGCGGGATGACCCTCCATCGAATTCTCACGTACGGGCTGCGGCCGCCGGTTGCCGCCCTCGACCAGCTCGCGCAGCCGGCGATCGAAGCCGCGCTGGCGAGCGAACGAGGCCACTCCCTCGAGCGCGTCGGGGATGCGTGCCATGGCCTTGCGCAGCGGTGCCGGCACCAGCCCACGGATGCGCCGCAGGTCCGCGTCGAGCTCTTCGGCCGGGATGCCCAACTCGTTCAGCTTCTCGTTGACCAGGCTGCGCGGCAAGCCGTCGAGGAAGAGGTCCACGGCCAGCACCACGACCGCCACGTCGTCTAGCGCGCCCAGCACCGGGATCCGATCAGGGATCAGGTCCACCGGGCTGACCACGTAGGCCGCGGCAAGCCCCAGCAGGGCCTTGCGCGAGGCCGGCACGCGCGGATCCGAAGCCAGCGCCCAGAGCAGGCGTCCGTAGACGGGCGCCCGACCGGCAACTGGCAGGAAGGCAAGCAGATTGAGGGCTCTGATCACGCCGAACCTCGGCTTGGGTCTGTTTCCACGGGGCATCGAAGGTCCGGAGTATAGGGCAGTGCTACTCTTACGGCCCTTGGGGCCAGAAGCGGCGCCATTCGCTGCAGGCGATCGATTCGTCACGCCTTCGTCTGGGCCGACGAGGCTTCAACAAGAGGATCTCGGTGGCTTCGGTCGCTCGCAATCTCCAATTACCCCTGCTGATCCTGTCCGTCTTCGCCCTGCTCGGGGCGACCTGCACGGCCATGCCCAGCCAGCGGATCGGCGGCACGGTCAGCGTCATCGGCTCGTGGAGCGGACCGGAGGAAGAGGCCTTCCGCTCGGTCGTCGCGCCTTTCGAGGAGCAGACCGGCATCACCGTCGAATATCGCGGCACGCGCGACCTCGACGGTGTGCTGTGGGAAGGGATCGCGCGGGGCCGCGTGCCGGACGTGGCCGGCCTGCCCGGGCCGGGGCACATGGCCGACTTCGCCCGCGAAGGCGCGCTGCAGGACCTGACCCAGATCATCGACATCGCCCAGTACAAGTCGGACACCGTGCCTGCCTTCGTCGAGCTGGGCACGATCGACGGCAGGCTCGTGGGCGTCTTCATCAAGGCCACCCTCAAGGGCCTGGTCTGGTACAACCCCAATATCTACACGCTTGAGGAGCCCGAGACGTGGGCGGAGCTCCAGGCCCTGGGCCTGCTCGCTGCGCGGGGTGACACGGAGCTGTGGTGCGTGGCCCTCGAGTCGGGTGCGACGAGCGGCTGGCCGGCGACCGACTGGATCGAGGACTTCCTCCTGCGCCAGAGTGGGCCCGATGTCTACGACGACTGGGTGGCCGGCACCCTCCCCTGGACCTCGGCCGAAGTGCGCTCGGCCTTCGAGGCCTACGGCGAGGTGATCGGAGACTCCTTCGGTGACGCACCGACCGTCCTGGCAACCAACTTCATCGACGGCGGCCGGCCCCTCTTCACCGAGCCGCCCGGTTGCCTCTTCCACCATCAGGGCACATTCATGACCGAGTTCTTCCGTAGCCGAGCGGGCGCTCGAGCCGGCGAGTACGACTTCTTCCCGTTCCCTCCGATCGACGAACGCTTCGCCAACTCGGTGACCGGTGCCGGCGATCTGTTCGGTGTGTTCAACGACACCCCCCAGGCGCGGGCGCTCATGCAGTACCTGCTGACACCCGAGGCGCAAACGCTGTGGGTGGAGAGAGGCGGCGCGCTGTCGGTCAATCGTCGCGTGACGGAATACCCAGATCCCATCTCGCGCCGCGCTGCCGAGGTGCTCTCCTCGGCCGATCGGTTCAGGTTCGACGCCTCGGACCTGATGCCCGAGACCATGAACGCCGCTTTCCTGCAGGGTGTCATCGACTACACGCAAGAACCACAGCGGCTTGACGAAGTCCTGGAGTCGCTCGACGTCACCAGGCTGCGGGCGTACTCTGGCGACGTCCTGACTCAGCCGCAGGGGCCGCCCTAGGCCGGAAGCCACGATGATCCACGCATTGCCGCGTCTCGCCTCGGTGCCCTGGGGGCGCCTGCTGGCCGGCACCCTGCTGCTGGCCACGGTCGGGACCCTGGCTCTCGACATCGCGCTGTGGAGCGGCCAGCGCTTCCGGCCGCCGCCGGTCAGCTTCATCCAGGGCCAGGCCATCTACGTCGTCGAGATGCTGATGGCTCTGGCCTATGGAGCCATGGGTTGGCTGCTGGCCAGCCGCGTATCACGCAACGCCTTGGGCTGGCTGTTCTTGGCCATCGGGCTGGCCATGGCCGTCCAGTTGACCTCGACCTTCCTGGTGCAGGCCGGCCACGAGGCCTTCCGTCCCGTCGAGCAGTCCGTGCTGCTCTTCGCGTGGGCGGGTTCGACGTTACACCTGCCGCTGACCGTCGTGCTGCTGGTCTTCGTATTCCTGCTGTTCCCCGACGGCAAGCCGCTCAGCAGGCGCTGGGCGCGTGCAGGCTGGGCAGCTGTAGGCGGCGCCGCGCTGGTCATGTTCAGCGTCGGACTTGCGCCGGAGGGGCTGCAGTGGTTTCCCTCGCTGGCCAACCCGTTCGCCGCGCCGCCCGTCGTGCGGCCACTCCTGCCGGCGGCCAGCCTGCTGGGCCTGACTCTGCTGGTGGCCGGTGCCTTGGTGGCCAGCGCTTCGATGGCGGTGCGCTACCAGCGAGCTGAAGCGGTCGAGCGCGCCCAGCTGCGCTGGATCGCCATCGCCGTGCTGTTTCTGACCGCCGCCGGCGTGCCCTTCATCCTGGCCCGCTACGCACTGTCCATGGACTACGCGTCGGGCGAGATGATGCTGGCCATCGCCCTTGCGGCCGGCTCGTTCCTGCCCGTGGCGGCGGCCGTGGCCGTCCTCCGCCACCGCCTCTACGACATCGACCTGATCCTCAACCGCGCATTCGTCTACATCCCGCTGACGGCCATCCTGGGCGGGCTCTACACCGGCGGCGTAGCCCTCGCGCAACGGCTGTTCGTAGCCGTCACGGGCGACCGCTCCGACGCGGCCATCGTCATCACCACGTTGGTCATCGCCAGCGCCTTCACGCCCGTGCGCAACTGGCTGCAGTCGTTCGTAGATCGCCGCTTCAAACCGGTCAACCAGGAGGGCCACGCCCGCCACTCACCGCTCCACGAGCTGAACGAGCGGGTAGCGGCGCTCGAGCAGCGCCTCGACACCAGTCTGAGTCCGCCCAAGCGGGACTGACCCAGCGCAGGTCGCGCTTGACAATCGAACAGGCGTTCGGTTACCGTGCAATGGAAAGGAGGCGCCGGTGACCAAGCACGATGCGGCCCGTAAGCAGCGCATCATCCAGTTCATCGCAGACACGCTGCGTGAGCGCGGCTATCCGCCCTCCGTGCGCGAAATAGCGACGGCCGTTGACCTCGCCTCCACCTCCGCCGTCCACCACCACCTGCAGGCGCTGGAACGGGAAGGCTTTCTCGAGCGTGGAGCGACGCAGTCGCGCGCGCTGCGCTTGACTCCCGCCGCCGCTCTGCGAACGGGACCCGGCAGTGGCCTCGGGGCAGCGCTGAACCAGGGTGCCTACGCGCTGCCGGTCATCGGCGAGATCGCCGCCGGTGGACCCATCGAGGCGTACCAGGACGCCAGCCAGACGCTGAACGTGCCGGAAAGCATCGTGCCCAACGGCGACGCCTACGTCCTGCGCGTACGCGGCGACTCGATGATCGAGGCGCACATCACGGACGGCGACTTCGTCGTGATCCGCCCCCAGCAGACGGCCCGCAACGGCGACATCGTCGTTGCCCAGGTGGAAGAGAACGCCGTCACCCTCAAGCGCTTCTTCAAGGAGAAGGACCGCATCCGGCTCCAGCCGGCCAATGAGCAGTACCCGCCGCAGTACTACGACGACGTGCGCATCCAGGGCAAGCTCATCGGCGTCATCCGCCGCGTGGACTGAGCTCCTCGACCGTCCACACAATCCACAGTCCCGGCCACAGATAGTGGGCACACATCGTCGGTAAACGGGTTGCCGCCGTCACCCACGGCGACAGACCATTGGCGCCTCGCAGCCAAGCGCCCGGAGGGTCCGCCGTTGTCCATCGACCGCCTGCCGCCGCAGTCCATCGAAGCAGAGCAATCGGTGCTGGGTGCCCTGCTGATCGACCGTGACGCCGTGATCGAGGTGGCGGACTTCCTGCGCCCACAGGACTTCTACCGACAGGCCCACGGCTCCATCTACGCCGCCGTGCTGGACCTTTACGACAGGCGCGAGCCGGTGGACATCGTGACCGTCTCGGAGGTGCTCGAGCGAGCAGACGCGCTGGAGCAGGTCGGCGGGTCGGCCTACCTGACCAGCCTGATCAACCTCACGCCCACGGCTGTCAACGCCGTGCACTACGGGCGCATCGTGGAGCGCAAGGCTGTCCTGCGCAACCTGATCGGCGCGGCGGGCAAGATCGCCTCCATCGGCTACGACGATTCGGCGGACGTCGGCGACGCGATCGATCGGGCAGAGCAAGAGCTGTTCGCGGTCAGCCAGAAGCGGGTCGAAACGGGCTTCGCGCCCCTCAAGCAGCTGCTGCACAGCGCCTACGACAGGCTCGACTACCTCCATCAGCACAAGGGCGAGATCAGCGGCATCCGGACCGGTTTCGCGGACCTGGATGCGCTGACCAGCGGCTTGCAGAAGAGCGACCTGATCGTGCTCGCCGCCCGGCCCAGCATCGGCAAGACCAGCCTGGCCCTCAATTTCGCGGAGCACGCCGCCGTGCGTGAGGGCAAAACCGTAGGCATCTTCAGTCTCGAGATGAGCAAGGAGCAGCTCGTCCTGCGCCTGCTCAGCTCGGTGGCCAACATCGACTCGCAACGCCTGCGCACGGGGTTCCTCGAGGAGATGGACTTCACGCGCTTGGCGCCGGCAATGAACGCCCTGGCGGAGGCGCCCGTGTTCATCGACGACACGCCCAACATCAGCACCATGGAGCTGCGCACCAAGGCCCGCCGCCTGCAGGCAGAGTCGGGGCTCGACATGCTGGTCGTGGATTACCTCCAGCTGATGCAGTCCACCCTCAACTCACGGGATGCCAACCGCGTTCAGGAGGTCAGCGAGATCACCCGCGGGCTGAAGGCCCTGGCCCGCGAATTGCAGGTACCAGTGCTGGCGCTCTCGCAGCTGTCCAGGCAGGCGGAGATGCGTGAATCCAAGGAACCTCGGTTGTCGGACCTGCGCGAGAGCGGCTCGATCGAACAGGACTCGGACCTGGTCATGTTCCTGTGGCGCGAGAAGGAGCGCGGCGGAGAGGACGAGGACCCGGAGGGCGAGATCATCAACCTGCGCCTTGCGAAGCACCGCAACGGGCCCACCGGCGAGACGAAGCTCTACTTCCGCAAGCGCCAGACGCGCTTCGTCTCCTACGCCGACGAGTCCCGTTACGCCAGCAACTACGCCTAGCCAGTTGCGCGCTGCGCCGGCCTGCCGGACCCGCTGGCCTGCCGGCCCCCGATAGCCCGGCCGCCGCTAGCCTGCCGGCTCCTCGTCGGGCAGCAGGGGCCGCACGCCCACTAGCCAAACCGTGCCCTCGTAGTCAACCGCAATGCCGGGATGCCCACCACTGGGCACTTCGGTCACCAGCGCCACATCTTCGGCGGTCATGATCGCCTGCGGCCGGTTGAACTCCTCGGTCGCGACGAAGTCATCGGGAGTGAAGTCGTCCCACGGCCACTCGACGGGCTCGCCGACCGGCTGGCCGAAGCCCTCCAGCAGGGTGACCCGATAGTGGGTGGGCTCGTAGAGCACGACCTCGCCCAGCTCGCCGGCGCGGGACCGGCGCTCGAACGAGCGCAGCAGCTCGGCCAGTTCGTTGAAGGCGGCCCGGTCGACGCCGTCGGCGCGCGGTTCGAAGACCTCGGACAGCGCGTAGATCGAGACGGCCTTCGAGACGCCATCAGCGTCGATCGTGAAGACGGTCGTCGGGGCGTCGGCGATCATGTCGTCGCGGTAGTTCTCGCGCGCCTCGCGGAGGCGACCCTGGTCGAGCGCGAAGGCCAGCAGCGTCTGCACTGTTGCCTGGTCGAGGCGGCCCTGCAGGAACCGCGGTTGGGCCGAGTCGAAGGCCTGCGGGAGGTCAGGATCCTCGAGCGGCTTGATCAGGAAAGTGCCGTCGCCGTAGAGCGTGAACTCGGGCGCCTGGGTGACCATCCAGCCGAGCGGCACGAAACCTCCGCCGGTCTCCATGCGCAGGATGACGTCGGTCGGGCCCGTGGGGTGGGCGATGCCACCGGTCGGCTGGGTAGGGCTCGGGCTGGGCTGAGGCTGGTTGGTGGGGTCGGGGCTGTTGATCGGACTCCCTCCTGGTGTCGGGCTGGCCGACGGCGTCGGCGGCGGGCTGCCGGCAGGTGGAGCAGCGGTGCAGGCGGCGAGGCTGGCAGTGAGAAGAGTGACGAGCAGTCCACCCGTGAAGCGGGCAGGCGGAGAGAAGGTGTCCGTGTTGGTCAGCATGGCCGCCTTGACGCAGGCTCGCTCGGCTGGGTTCCCTAGAATTGTGCTTTCCCCCACAGAGGCTGCCCCCTTAGACTCAGCTCCCACGGGGGCAATGAGGAGGCCAGGATATGGGCGTGATCATCATCCGCGAGATGGTCGGCACGAGTCCCAAATCGTGGAGTGATGCCGCCCGGCAGGCGGTGGCCACCGCGGCGCGTACCGTGCGCAACATCCGCGAGGTAGAGGTGGTCAAGTCGTCTGCCCGGGTGGAGAACGGCGAGATCCGCGAGTACCGCGTGGAGCTCAAGATCCACTTCGAGTACGAGGGCGGCTGACCTCTTCGCCGTTTATCCACAGGAACGGTAAGGCGCCGATGAGCCTCCCGGACGATGATCCGGCCATGCCTCCGCCCAGTACCGCCGTTCCCGATGTGAAGCGGTCCACGCGGTCGCAGATGGTGGCGATCCCGCTGACGGGCGGGCTCAAACGTGAGCCTGCCACGGAGCCGGCACGTGCGAGCCCGGAGCCCACGCTCGCGCCGGTCGTCCGTTCGAAGATCGAACCCCCGCAGTTGCGCGCCTCGACACTCTCACGCGGCCGGCTGCTGGATGCGTTGGCGCGCTCCATCACTCAGCGGGTGACGCTGCTCATCGCCGAAGCCGGTTACGGCAAGACAACGCTGCTGACCGACTTCTCGCGCCGGCCCGTGGCTCGCTGCCTCTGGTACAAGCTCGACTCGACGGATCAGGACTGGGTCACGCTGGTCAACTACCTGGTCGCCGCGGTGCGCGAGTTCGAGCCGGCCTTTGGGGAGCGCACACTCAAGCTGCTGGCTGGCGATCCCACCAGCATCGCGCCGCGCGACGCTGTGCTGGGCAGCCTGCTGGCCGAGCTCCAGCTCCTGCCAGACATCCAGACGGTGCTGATCCTCGACGACTTCCACGCCATCGACGAGAGCGAGGAGGCGTGCGAAGTGGTCATGCGCGTGGTCAATGGCGCGCCGCCTGCGTTGCGCTTCATCGTGGCCAGCCGCCGGCGCCCTCCACTGCTCCTGGCGCGCATGGCGAGCATGGGTGAAGTGGCAGAGATCGGCACGGATGCGCTGCGCTTCTCGCGCGACGAGATCGAGCGCCTCTTCGCAGAGGGCTACGGCCGTCCGCTGGCGCCCGACGTCCTCCACGAGATCGATGCCCGAACGAGGGGCTGGGCCGCGACGCTCCAGCTGGTCAACTCGTCCATTCGGGGCAAGTCAGAGAGCGCGGTGCGCACCCTCGCCCACTCCATTTCGGGCGGTGAGGGCCGGCTCTACGACTTCCTCGCGCAGGAGGTGCTCAGCCAGCTGCCCAACGGGCTGAGGGAGTTCGTGTTGCGGTCCGCCCTGCTGCAGGGCATCCAGCCGGAGTACGTGACCGTGCTGTTCGATGAGGGGCACGAGCCCAGCCACGAGATCGCGCAGGGCTGGATCGAGGAGGTCGATGGCCTGGGCATCCTGAGCCGCACAAGCGAACGCAGCGCCGTGCGCCAGTTCCACCCGCTCTTCCGGGAGTTCCTGCTGCGTCGGCTGGCGAAGCGCTTCACGACCGCTGAACTGCGGCACATGCACGGACGTGTGGCGCGCGTGGCAGCCACGCGCGATCCGCTCCTGGCATGCCACCACTACATCGAGGCCGGCGAAATGACCGAAGCAATGCATTCCCTTGGAACGTCGGCCATGCTGACCATGGGCTCCGGGCGGTGGGGGACTGCTTCCGAGCTGATCGGCCGACTGCAGGATGTTCCAGCCGACCCAGTCGTGGCGGCCATTCAGGCCCGACGGCTGCTGGAGGACGGCGACGTTGCCGCAGCCGCCGAGATCTTGAGCGGGATGGACGTCTCGCTCGAGCCGCCCGCGGTGCGAGCCGTCTTCCGCCACACCCAACTCTCACTGGGCTGGCGCAGCCGCGACAGCGAGGCCGTGTTCGCGACCCTGCGTGAGATCGAAGAGGACGAGGAGACGCCGCCCCTGCTGCGCGACATCGCGCAGGTCTTCGTCGACGCCAGCCCGCTCTCCCCCACGCCGGTCACCTTTCCGGCGCTATCCCAGCGCCTTCAGCGCATGGCCAGCCGCCAGGCCGAGTCGGGCCACACCTATCACGCCGCGATCAGCCTGCACAACGCCGCCATCGCCGAACTGAACGCCGCCCGCTACCGCGAGGCAATCCGCGTCGCAACTCTCGCCCTCGAAGC
>DATKBB010000002.1:0-5644 GCA_035514295.1 Candidatus Limnocylindria bacterium
CGATCGCCGTAGGCCGGCCCGATGCCGCGCCGGGTGGTGCCGATCTGCTCGTCGGCCGCCTGGCCCTCGCGCGCGCCGTCGAGCGCGACGTGGTAGGGCATGATCACGTGCGCGGCGGCACTGACCCGGACGCGGCCGGTCGCGATGCCGCGCTTCTCGAGCATCTCCATCTCGGCCAGCAGCGTGCGCGGATTGACCACCACGCCCGGCCCGATGACCGGCGTGATGTGCGAGTGCAGCACGCCACTCGGCACGAGGTGCAGCTTGAAGACCTCGTCGCCCAGCACCACCGTGTGGCCGGCGTTGTCGCCGCCCTGGTAGCGCACGACGTGCGATACGGAGCGAGCCAGCAGGTCGGTGGCCTTGCCCTTGCCCTCGTCGCCCCACTGCAGGCCGCAGATCACGCTGGCCGGCATCAGTCGGACGCCTCGGACGCCTCGGCCGGGCTAGGCGGGTCAAGGGTGCGGGATAGATTTGTGCCCTGATACGCGCCGCCGCTGATCGGCAGCGCCGCTTGGCTGCGTGTCGGCCTCACCGGACCGACGCCGCCTCCTCGGGCAACAGCTCCTCCCTGCTATCGCTCGCGACCGGCCGGGTGCGGCCTGGCGCGTCGAAGGAGAGCAGTCTAGCAGCGGCGGCGGCTCCCGGCGGGGGGTGTGGACGGGCCCAGCCGGTGCCGGCGGCGGGTGCCCCCCAGAGCTGCCCGCGGCCGTCCTGGCGCGCTCGCTGTGCCGAGCGAGTACGGCCAGCGCACGCTGGGATCTACTGCTGGCGCCGGAAGCGGAGGCGGTCGCCGTTGTCGAAGACCGCCCCCAGCTTCCGCACGCCGCCCACCGTGATGTACCCGACCAGGTGCTCGTCGTGGCCGACCTGCGTGATTGTCGTGTCGGAGAAGCGCTCGAAGTCGGTCCGGGTTCGAACGAGACCCACCCAACTCACGTTGGGGATACCGAAGGCGCTGTAGGTGATGACGATCTGATTGCCGCGAATGGCGATGTGCCGTGGGCTGGTGCCGAAGTCACCAGCACAGGCGACATGGTCGATGACCTTGTGGATCGGGCCCCAGGTCCTGCCCCGGTCATTGCTGACGCGCACGCGCACGCCGCCGCAGCGGAACCAAGCCACGGCCACCTTGCTGCCGCTGGCCGCGATGACCGCGTCAGAAGCGGAGTTGTCGGGCGTGCCCTCGCCGATGACCCGCGTGGCCCGCGGCGTGAGGGCGAAGTCGGGCGCAGGGCCAATGGTCCAGCGCTTGAAGCGCAGCTTGCCGTCCGATCGGCTGAAGACAACGTAGGCGGCCCGCTCGACGCCGGCCACGGCAAGACTGCTGCCGAAGAAGGTCTCCTCGTCGAAGCCCAGGTCGATAGGTGCGCTGAAACCGATGTCGCCGCCTCCGTTAGGCCGGCGGGCATGGGCCAGCATGAGCCTGTCGCCGGTTCCCTCGCGCTGGAACCAGCTGACGAAGACGTGCTGGCCGGCACAGGCGACATCGGGGAAGCGCTGGACGCCGGCGCCGGGTGCGACCAGTTGCGTGGCCAAGTCCGGCCAGGCGCCTGCATCGCGGGCGTGCTCGATGTTCCAGTTGCCGGGACTGATACGCCGCGCGTAGACCGCGTTCGCCTGCGCCGTAGCGGCCGGGCCGCAGAGGTCGACCGACGACTGGCGGGCGCGCGAGACGATTGCGGCCGGCCCGAAAGTGCTGCGCTGTCGTCGCTCAGTTTCATTCTAATGTTGTTGTGCGCGCTGGCCGAGGGCTCGCGCCAGGTGACGGCCACGTTGTGGGCAATGAACTCGGCGTCGTGCAGCTCGGCGTCCTGGGCGGTACGGATGTTGACGGGCGGAGTCCACTCCGGCCCGGCAGCCGCCGCGCTCGTGGCCATGACCGCCGAGGCCAGCAACGCGATGCCCAGCCCGAGCACGGACCGTCTTCGCAGGCCGCCGGTGCCGCCCACGCTCAGCGAACGCCCCGAAGGGTGCGCCTGCGGCATGGCAGGTACCCCCATCTGCCGCGCGGGTCGGGTTCGCCAGTAGCTCGGTGCCGGTCTCTCAGGCGGCCATTGGCTGGGCCGGCATGTCATGGCCTCTCGCGCTACGCGTGTATTACTCCTGCGCAGTCCAGTTGTCCAGTTCTATTTTACGAGCGGCTGAGGAGGCTCCGCCGGTCGGCCCTATTGGACATTGACCTCGAGCTCGAAGAAGCCCACAACGATGCTGTTGAGGGCGACGTTCCTGTTCCTGGTCGTCGTGCCGCCCTCGAAGTCGAACAGCTGAAGGCTGGCCGTCAGCACGTTGTTGCGGGGCGTCGCGGCGAGCTGGTTGAGCAGCTGCCGAAATGTCCGCGGCGTGGCTTCTTCCCCGCCGATGTCCGGCGCGCTGCCGATCAGCAGGTAACCGCCACCCGGCTGCGCCCCGGCGGGCACCCTCAGCGACATGCCGACGCGTACCGCCTCACCACGGTAGGGCCGCAGGAAAACGCGCAGGTCCAGCCGATCGCCGGGTGCCACGTTGATGCTCGTCCTGTCGCGGAATGGGCCGCCGTTGCGCGAGACCCGCACTCGCTCGACGGCCCACTGCCGGTAGGCATCGGCGAAGGTGGCCCGGATGTCGACGCCGGTGAATCGGACGGCTTCGAACTCGTTGCCCTGGATGATCGCCAGCTGCTCGGCCAGCTGGAAGACCGACTCGAAGGTGATGTCGAACTGCGAGGAGTAGCGGTTGGCGTAGGCCAGCTGCCACGGGCTGCCGTTGGCACGCCGGCCGATGATCGTCCAGCTGACATGCGACGAGCCGGGCCCGATGCGGTCGATGATCGAGTCGGCGTTGGCGACCAGGTGCATGGGGGCCACCTCGGGCACCCAGACGTCCATGGTCACGTCGGTGCGGCCCCGGCGGACGCGCCCGCTTCCGGCGTCGGTGACGCGCGAGGTGATGGGACGCAGCGTAGGCGTGGCGTTGAGCGCGGCGCGGATGCCGGCCAGGCGGTCCTGGTCGAGCCGGCCGAAGAGGCCGCCCACGTTGGCCAACTTGAACGAGCCGAAGGCGGGGTCCCTGACCACTCCCAGGGCGCGAGCGTCGTTGGCGCCGTAGGTGCTGCGCCCGACCCAGGTGAAGGGATGGCCGAAGGCGAGCGCCCGCGTGCCGCAGACGTAGGTCGTCGTGCCCGTGCCGGCCAGCGTCACGTCCCCGTAGGAGATGACCGAGGCAAAGTTGCCGCCGGCCCTGGGCCGCTGGCTGACGCTGACGGCCGACGAGCGAGCGGCACTGGAGGCGGGCACCACGATCGATGACAGGCCGCGGCGATCCAGCGACCTCTGCAGGTGGTTGCGCGCCCTCGCGTTGAGGCCTGAGGCAGCGACAGGCACAGGGAGCCGCTCGAAGGTGCTCACCAGGGCCGCGCTCTGACCCGTGCGCTGGGCCAGGCTCTGGCGCAGGGCTGTCGGCACGCTGACCGTCTCCGGGCCGGCCAGTGCCGCGCTGGTCGGGGTGAGTTCGAGCAGGCGCAGCATGTCGGCCGCCGGCGTGACGCCGCCGATGCGCGACGGGCCAGCGGTGAATCCGTAGGCAACGGCGCCCAGCAGCTCGCCGCCCAGATAGACCGGCGAGCCGGACATCCCAGCCCAGATCCCGCCGGCGCGCGCGATCATGTCGTTGCCGACCGTGTCGAAGACCTCGACCACGAGCAGGTCTCGCCCTGCCCCGATCCCGTCGGCGATGACGCCCAGCACCTCGAAACGGAAGCGCTCGCGCTGCTTGGCGGTCTCGACCGTCCAGCCGTTGCCGCGCTGGCCAATGGCGACTTCGCGGAGTGGCTTGACCTGTGGGCACTCGCCGGGCAGCGGCGGCTCGGCCGCGGCCGCCGGTGCGGCAGCCCCGAATGAGCCTCCCAGGAAGAGAAGCGCCAGCAACGCCACCCACGCGCGACGTCGCGCCAGCCTGCTATTCACCGTTCCCACCCTCTTCGCGCCTTCCCGGGCCGATCCGCATTGCCGGACGGCGGCCGGTCCAGCCGGACAATGCGCTGCGCGTGGTTCGCCGTCAAGGGTGTAGCGATGCGTAATGCGGCGAGCTTTGAAGGGAGCGGACGCTCGCTCACGGCGCGACTGCGGGCGCTAGCCTATGCGCGCCCGTGCAACCGACTCCTCAGCGCTGGTGGCAGACCGGCGTGGTGTACGAGATCTACGTGCGCTCCTTCGCCGACTCGAACGGCGACGGCATCGGGGACCTGCCGGGCATCACGGCGAAGCTCGACTACCTGGCCTGGCTGGGCGTGGACGCAATCTGGATCACCCCCTTCTATCCCTCGCCCATGGCCGACTTCGGATATGACATCGCCGATTACACGAACGTCGATCCGGTGTACGGCACCCTCGAGGACTTCGACAGGCTGCTGGCCGCCGCCCACGGCCGCGGGATCCGAGTGCTCATCGACTATGTGCCGAACCACACGAGCGACCGGCACCCCTGGTTCGTCGAGTCGCGCTCGTCGCGCCAGAGCGCCAGGCGGGACTGGTATGTCTGGCGCGATCCTGCTCCAGGGGGCGGGCTGCCCAACAGTTGGGTCAGCATGTCGGGGGCGCCCACCTGGGCGTGGGACGAGGCGACCGACCAGTACTACCTGCACAGCTTCCTCCCCGAACAGCCCGACCTGAACTGGCGCAACCCACAGGTGCGCGAGGCCATGTTCGACGTTGCCCGCTGGTGGCTGGACCGAGGCGTCGACGGCTTCCGCATCGACGTGGCACCGCTGGTCATGAAGGACCCCGAGCTGCGCGACAGCGCGCTGGCTCCCTCCCCCGCGCCCGAGGAGCTGCGCGACCTGCGCGCCTGGATAACCCAGTTCTACGGCTTCAACCATGGCCACGCGGACATGCACGAGCTGTATCGGTCCTTCCGGCAGCTGCTCGACGCGTACCCCGGTGACCGGGTCAGCGTCGGCGAGCTCCACCATCCCGACTTTGCGACCTGGGCGGGCTACTACGGCGAGCGCCAGGACGAGATCCACGTGCCGTACAACTTCCACCTGGCCTACGCCGACTGGCATGCCGATGCTGTCCGGGCCGCGATCGAGGGGGTGCAGGGGGCGCTGCCTGTCGGCGCCTGGGCGAGCTGGGTGCTGGGTAACCATGATCATCCGCGGTTCGCCTCGGCCCACCGCGCCGGGCATGCCCAGGCCAAGGCCGGGATGCTGCTCCTGCTCACCCTGCGGGGCATGCCCACGATCTACTACGGCGACGAGATCGGGATGGTAGACGTCCCGATTGACCCGTCCGACGCCCGGGACCCGCTCGGGCGCGACCCGCAGCGGACCCCCATGCAGTGGGGCTCGGCGCCGAACGCAGGGTTCACAACGGCAGGCGCGCGCCTATGGCTCCCGCTTGCCGCAGATGCGGACCGCGTCAACGTGGCTGCGCAGGCCGAGGACCACGACTCTCTGCTCACGCTCACCCGCCGTCTGCTCAGGCTGCGCCGGGAGCATCCCGTGCTGCGCACGGGCGAGTTCGAGCCGATCGGCGTCACGCCGGAGGGCACCTACGGCTTCCGGCGCGTCTTGGCCGACGGTCGCCTTACGGTCGTCCTCAACCTGACCGATGCGCCGCGCAGCGTGCCCGGCGCCGGACCTGGGCGAGTGCTCATCGGTACGGAC
>DATKBB010000003.1:0-48802 GCA_035514295.1 Candidatus Limnocylindria bacterium
GTTGATCACGCTCGACTCGACGGCGGTCAGTGTGCGCAAGCTCTGGTTCCAGAGCGTGAAGGCCAGCGCGGTGTTGACCACGGCCAGCCAGCCGATGATCAGCCAGGCCTCGCCCGTCAGCGGCGGCAGCCCTTCCAGCAGGAGGCCGCCACCCAGCAGCGCCAGCGAGCCGACGAGCATGCTCAGCGCCGTCAGGCTCAGCACCCCGCCCAGTTGCGGGACCGAGTCACGCGCGAGGCGCCTGCCCAGCAGCGCAGCCAGCGAGTTCGCCACCATGCCGCAGACAGCGATGGCCAGCCCCAGCGCCGCCGCTTCGCCCAGCTCGAAGGGCCCGAAGTAGAGGAAGGCGCCGACCACCAGCATGCCCACGCCGGCGACCTGCAAGCGGGAGGCTCGCTCGCCGCGCAGGCTGAGGACGCCTACGAGCACGGGCGTGGTGCTGAGAATGAGCGCGACGGCCACAGACGGCAGGTAAACCAGCGCCGCGAACTGTGCGCCCTGTGTCACGGCGTACAGCAGCAGACCGAGCAGGAGCACCCAGCCCAGCAGGCGGCCGTTCCCGCGCCAGGGTGCGTGGCGGCGCAGCGCGGGTAGTGCCAGCGGGAGCAGGATGAGCGCCGCCAGGAAGTAGCGCAGTCCGGCGAATGAGAGCGGCGGCAACTGGAGGTCGTCCAGGCCCAGCTTGATGAGCACCCATGAGGTGGACCAGAGGAACGTGACGAACACGGCCAGCGCGAGCGCGACAGGCCGGCTGTTCACCGGCGGGGCAGCCCGCCGTCTTCGGCGGGGGCGTGGCGCTCGGCCCAGGCGCGCACCGCCTCCCGGAAAGCCGGCCAGTCAAGCACGTCCAGGGCGCCCTCCAACGGCCGGTTCCAGGGCCGGACCATGCGGCAGACCAGCGAGTTCGGGTGCGCCGCCACCAGGGCGGCCAGGTTGCCGGGCGAATCCTCCAGGTACACGTCGCAGGGCACGCGCGTCTTGTCCCACACGAAATGGATCTCGCGCGCCACGATGCGCTGCTCGGCCAGCCACTCCAGCGTGTCCGGGATTGCCCAGTCGAACTTGGAGCTGACGATCACGATGCGGTGCTCGACGGCCAGCTCGGCGATCGTCTCGACGGCGCCGGGGATCGGCGGCAGCGCCCGGAAGATGGTGCTGTCGCCGCTCGACGCCCAGTCCCAGAAGTCGTCCATCGTCTCGAAGTGTGTCAGCCCATGCAGCCCATCCCACTTGACCACCTGTGAGTGATGCAGCTGTGTGCCGAACTGGCGGTTGTAGCGCTCCATCCAGCCGACGTTGAAGTCGGCCACCACGCCGTCGAGATCGATGCCCAGGCGCAGGCGCTCGCTACCTTCCTCGGTCGGATGTCGGTCGGCCACCCGTCAGGCCCCTGAGCCGAAGAGTCGATCGTACGTGGCCAGCGCGAAGCGGTCGGTCATGCCGGCCACGTAGTCGGCCACCTGGGTGACCAGCTCGGCGTCGCTCTCGAGGAAGGCCGGCGGCAGGTGCTCGGGTCGCTTCAGGTGGAAGTCGACCAGCCGGCGAATCACTGTAATGGCGTGCTGCTGGTGCTCGACTTGAGCCTCTGACATATAGACCTTGCGGAACATGAACTCGCGCAGCTCGTGCACCACCTCGAGCGTGGCCCGGTCCATCGTCACCCGGCCGGCGGCGATGCTCTCGTCGATCACGGCGGTGATCATTTCGCCGATCCAGCCGCGGCCCGGCTCGCCGAAGCGCCGGCGCACACCGCCCGGGAACGAGTCGAAAGAGAGCACGCCAGCCCGCACGGCATCGAGCGCGTCGTGGGTGAGATAGGCGATGCGGTCGGCGTAGCGCACGCAGAATGCCTCCGGCGTGACCGGCGGCGGCTCGATCTTCCAGGAGTGGGCGCGGATCCCGTCACGCACCTCCCAGCTCAGGTTCAGGTCCTCCAACACCTCGAAGACGCGCACGCTCTGGGCGGCATGGTGCCAGCCGTGCGGCGGGAAGTAGGGCGAGAGGGCCTCCTCGCCGGTGTGCCCGAACGGCGAGTGGCCCACGTCGTGGCCCAGCGCGATGGCCTCGGCCAGCGCCTCGTTGAGGGTCAGCGCGGCGGCCAGGGAGCGCGCAATCTGGGTCACCTGGATGGTGTGCGTCAGGCGCGTGACGAAGTGGTCGCCCTCGGGATTGATGAAGACCTGCGTCTTGTGCTTAAGGCGGCGAAACGCCTTGGAGTGCGTGATCCGGTCGCGATCGCGCTCGAAAGCGGTGCGAAACTCGTCGGGCGGCTCCTCGCGGACCCGTCCGCGGCTGGCTGTGGAGCGTGTTGCGAGCGGCGCCAGCCGCTCACCTTCCTCCAGCTCCCGAGTCTCACGACCGCGCCTGATGAAACCACCGCTCATACGGGCCGTTCGACCATCTCCGGCTGCTCGAAGATTTCAGCGTGCTCGATCTTGCGGTCCGCGCCCTCGATGATTCGTCGGCGCACGAAGCCGGAAACATTGTCCACGAAGATCGTCGCAACGACCACGACGATGATCGCCATGCCGGCCTCCGGGAAGCGCGTGAAACGGATGGTCTGCTCCAGGATGAAGCCGATGCCGCCGGCGCCGACCACGCCGAGGATCGCCGCCGCCCGCACGTTGATCTCGAAACGATAGAGCCAGAAGGCGATGATCTCGGGCAGGACCTGGGGCAGCACGCCCCAGCGCTGGACCTGGAGCCCCCTTCCGCCCACCGCGCGGGCGGCCTCCACGGGACCGGAATCGATGCCCTCCACCACCTCGGCGGTGAGCTTGCCCAGCGTGCCGATCGAGTGGATGCCGATGGCCAGCGCGCCCGCCACGGGCCCCAGTCCGGCGATGGGAATGAAGATGGCCACGGCCAGGACGAGCTCCGGGAAGGCGCGGATGGCGTTGAGCAGCTGGCGCAGCGCGTTGGCCACCCAGCCGCCCGACACGTTCTTGGCGGCCAGGAAGCCGATGGGCAGGGAGAAGACGGCCCCGATGATGGTTCCCACCCAGGCAATCTGGATTGACGTGACCATGTGCTCGAGCGCGACGCCGGCATAGTCCCAGGCAGGTCCTTCGACGAAGAACATCCGATGCACGATCCGCCACAGGCCTGCCGGCAGGTCGAGGATGCGGTCGTAGCGGACGTCGACAGAGAATGCCGCCCAGGCCGCCACCAGCAAGACGAGCACGATGCTGACGTTGCGCTTGGCCTGCGAGGGCGGCTTGGGTCGTGCTCCCGCGGGCGGCGCGCCTGCTGCGCTCATACGAGCCTCCGCCGCAGCGCGATCGAGACGAGCTCGATGAAGAAGACGAGCACGAAGAGCTCGACGATGATCACCGAGACATTGCTCCAGCGCAGGAAGCCAAACTCAGCGAAGAGCGTCCGGCCGATGCCGCCCGCGCCGACGATGCCCAGCACGGTCGAGGCACGCACGTTGAGCTCGAAGATATACAGCGAGTAGGCGACGTAGTTGGGCAGGACCTGCGGGAAGACGGACCAGCGCACCCACTGCACGCGAGTCCCGCCGCTTGCCCGGGCCGCCTCGATGGGTCCCTGGTCGACGCCGTCGACCGTCTCCGACAGGAGCTTGCCCACGACGCCCACGTTGAACAGGATCAGTGCGGCTATGCCGGGCAACGGCCCGATGCCGACGGCAGCCACGAAGATGATTGCGTAGAGCAGGTCGGGGATCGAGCGGATGACGCTGAGGATCGAGCGACCCACGACGTAGACGGCCCTGTTCGGGGTGGTGACGCGCGAAAGCAGGAAGGCCACCGGCAGGGCCACGCTGCAACCGATGATCGCGGCCAGGATGGCCATCTGGATCGTTTCGAGCATGGGCCCGAAGGTGCGCGGCAGGGACTCCCAGTTGGGCGCCAGCAACCCCCGTTGAGAGGCAGGCAGGAGATTGCCGGACCTGTCGTATTCCTGGTAGAGGATGCGGCTGCCGCGCGTTATGTCGTCGATGAGCTCGGCCACGTCCAGGCCGATGCCGAACTGGCTGCTGATCGAGACCCAAGTGATGATCGCGAAGGCGACGATGCCCAGCGGTAGCGCCAGCGACGGACGGGGCCTGGGCGGTCGCCGCGAACCAGCCGGCGCAGCGGCCGTCATGCGATGGCGGCGGCGTCGAGCATGTCGTCGGCGGTCAGCGAGCGGCCGTAGATGTCCCGAAAGACGTGCTCGTCGGCCTGGGCGGCCGTGCCGTCGTAGACCAGCTCGCCCGCGCGCATACCGATGATGCGTTCGCCGTAGACCTTGGCCAGGTCCAAGAAGTGCAGGTTGACGATGGTGGTGATGCCCAGCTCGCGGTTGATGTGCTGAAGGTCGCGCATGACTACATGGCTGGTCGGCGGATCCAGGCTGGCCACCGGCTCGTCGGCCAGCAGGATCTTGGGCTTCTGCGCCAGGGCGCGGGCGATGCCCACGCGCTGCTGCTGGCCACCCGACAGGTTGGCCGCCCGGACGTAGGCCTTCTCGACGATGTCGACGCGCTCCAGTGCCTGCATCGCGATCTCCAGGTCTGCCGGCTTGTACATGCCCAGCAGGGAGCGCCAGGTGCTCGTCGTATGGAAGCGACCCATCAACACGTTGTTCAGCACGCTCGTTCGCTTAACGAGGTTGAAGGTCTGGAAGATCATGCCGATGTCCGAGCGCAGCTGGCGCAGCTGCCTGCCGCTGGCGCCCCGGACGCTCTGGCCGTGGACGATGATGTCGCCCTCGGTCAGCGGCACCAGCCCGTTGATGGCTCGGATGAGCGTGGACTTGCCCGCCCCGGACAATCCGACGATCACCATCATCTGGCCGTCAGGAATTTCGAGCGTCAGATTGCGCAGCGCCTGCACGCCACCGGGATAGGTGACCGAGGCGTTCTCGAAGCGGATCATGGCAAGACTTAAGGGGGGCGGGCCTGACGGCCCGCCCCCCTCGTGTGGGTGCCTTACTCGATGCCGAGCTGCTCGGCAGCGTCGCGCACGATCTGCAGCGCGTCGAGGTTGGGCTCGGTCAGGGCCGTGATGTTGTACACGTCCTGCAGGACCTGGTTGCCTTCCTCGCTGGCGGAGTAGTCGAGCAGCGCCTGCTTGATGCGCTCCTTCAGGTCGTCGGGCAGGTCGCCGTCAACGACGATGCCGTCGTTGGGGATCTCAGGCCCGTAGGCAAAGACGACCACTTCGGTGTTGACGTCGCAGCCGGTGGTTGCCTCCGGACGAGCGTCGTCGAAGCTCACGCCAACCTCGGCCTGGCCCTCGCAGACGGCGATGACCGAGGCGTCGTGGGCGCCCGCGAAGAGAGGCTCGATGCCGCCCTCATTGGGATGGAAGCCGGCGACCGCGAAGACCGTCGCCGGGAAGATGTAACCAGAAGCGGATGTCTCCTCCACGAAGGAAACCGTCGTGCCCTGCTCGAGGTTCGCCAGGGCCTCGATGCCGATAGGCCCGATGGGCGAGTCCTCGGGGCCCCGCTCGGTGCCGTTGCAGTTGATGAACGTGCCCGGATTGGCGCCGGTGGTGCGCTCGTTCTCGACCGGCTCCGAGATGGTGCAGAACGTGTCGGGGTCGTTGGTGAAGAACTGGGTGTGGTATGTCGGGCTGCCGAAACGCTCGGACTGGAGAATGATCTCCGCGCCGGCGCGGTCGACCGCCTGGAGCATGGCGAACGGTCCGAAGGCGCCTACGTGAGCCTGGCCGGTCTCCATCGCCGTCACCAGGCCGGGATAGTTGGTCGACACGAAGCCCTCCACGGGCATGCCCAGCTGCTCGCTCATGAAGTCTGCGATGGGCTGGATCGTCTCGACCAGGGCGGCCGCCTCGCGCGAAGGCACGAACCCAATGACCAGGGTGTCGGGCACACCGGCTTGGGGCGTGTCAGCCGGCGGTGCCGGCGTATCGGCCGGCGGGGCCTGTGTGGGCGGGGCGGTAGTCGCCGGGGTGGCCTGACAGGCCGCCACGACGATCGCCAGGCTCCCCAGCACGGTGAGCAATCTGGATCGCGGCATTCAGTGAACCTCCTCTTTGGTCCCGTCGTCTCTGGGAGTGGCCGCCTGCGCTGTTACCGGGCCAGGCCGACCCCTACGGGCCACGGGGATATTACCCTGCCCGCCAAACGCCCTCGTTCGCTACGTACCTAGCCCCCGCCGCCGACCGGCCCGCTGGGCCGCTCGTAGCCATCCGGCATGCGCGGCTCGAAGCGGAAGCCGCCGGCCACGCCAGGTTCCGTGAGCTCGTGCGGATCGAGGATCTGGTCGAGCTCCTCCTGCGTGAAGACGCCCTTCTCGATCACCAGCTGGCGGATGGTCTTGCCCGTTGCGACGGCCTCTTTTGCAATGTCGGCGGCCAGGGCGTAGCCGATGTAGGGCGCCAGCGGCGTGGCCATCGCGCTGGAGTCTTCGAGCAGCCGGGCGCAGCGTTCCACGTCCGCCTCGATCCCGGCCACGCATTCGCGGGCGAACTGGCGGCAGCCGTTGGTAAGCACGGTCAGCGAGTCGAGCACCTCGTGGGCGATGAGCGGCATCATCACGTTCAGCTCGAGCTGGCCACGAGAGGCGGCCCAGGCGACAGCCGTGTCGGCGCCGATGACGTGGTAGCTGATCATGGCCAGGTTCTCGACCATCACCGGGTTCACCTTGCCGGGCATGATCGACGACCCGGGCTGCTTGGCCGGCAAGCGGATCTCGGCAAAGCCGGTGCGCGGCCCGGACGACATCAGCAGCAGGTCCTCGAGGATCTTGGCCAGGTCGACGGCCAGGCCGCGCAGTGCAGCCGAGACGGCCAGCATGGGCGCCATCGACTGGGTCGCCTGGACGAGGTGCTCGGCTGTCCTCAGCTGGTAGCCGGTCTGCTCGGAGAGAAACTGGACGACCTTCTCGATGTACTCCGGCTCGGCGTTGAGGCCGGTGCCCACGGCCGTGGCGCCGATGTTCTGCTCGGCCAGCCCCTCGGCGGCGGTCAGGATGCCATCCCGCGCCCGGCGCACGGTCAAAGCGTAGGCCGCGAATTCCTGGCCCAGGCGGATGGGCACCGCGTCCTGCATGTGCGTTCGCCCGGACTTGAGCACGCCGTCCAGCGCCTGCGCGCGCTCGTCGAAGGCAGCGGTCAGCTCCTCCAGCACAACCAGCAGCTCCTTCAGCCGGTCGAGCGTGGCCACGCGCATGGCGGTGGGGAAGGTGTCGTTGGTCGACTGGGCCATGTTGACGTGGTCGTTCGGGCTGACGACCGAGTAGTCACCTCGTCGCCCGCTGCCCACCCCCTGCTCGGCCAGAATCTCGATGGCCCGGTTGGCCAGCACCTCGTTGGTATTCATGTTGTGGCTGACGCCGGCGCCGGCCTGGAAGGGATCGACGCGGAAGTTGTCGATCAGCGTCGCCTGGAGGCTGCGGCCCTCGTCCGCGTCGGCGCCCTCGGCCGGGCCCAGGATCTCGTCGGCGGCTCGGATGATGGCGCCGGCCAGGTGCTCGGGCAGGCGGCCGGTGGCCTGGTTGGCGCGCGCGGCGGCCTTCTTGACCTGCACCGCGCCGCGCACCAGCGCAATGTCCGGCCGGCGGCCGCTTATCGGGAAGTTGCGGATGGCGCGCGCCGTCTGCACGCCGTAGTAGGCATCGGCGGGCACCTCGAGCTCGCCCAGCGGGTCGCGCTCGACGCGCGTGGCGGGTGCGTCTGCCAGATCGGTCATCCACAGAGTTTAGGACGGCGGGGCGGCGAGGCTCGCTACAATCGCGGTCCATGCATGACCTGCCCCAGGTGGCGACGCGCGCCGAGCTTCGCGAGCCGGAGCTGACGACGCTGCCCAGCGACACGCCCAGCCTGCCTGAGCTGTTCAGCTTCATGGCCGAGGCGGAGATGCGCTTCGGGACCCTGCGCATGCGCATCGTCGACCGTCGCCTGGCGACAGACGGTGATGAGACCGAGACGAGCGAGGTCTGGCTGCGCCACCCGGGCTACGCCAAGGTCGTCGCAACTCGAGACGCCGCGCCGCGCGACTTCGACTTGTGGCTGACCGACGGAGAGACGGTCCAGACCTACGACGCGCGAACGGATCTGGCCACCAGACGCCGGCTGCCCGGCCCGCCGGTGGGCTCGACCGACGAGGCGCTGCCGCTCTTCGCGCGCACCTACCTGCCCGTCACGCGGCTGCCCAGCGAGACACTCGCCGACACATTCGTCCACCCCCACGGCTTCTGCCGCAACGTGCTGGCCACAGGCTCCGTGCGCTGGCTGGGAACGGCGCTGCTGGTCGGCGATCGCGAATCGATCGTTCTTCGGTGCGACCGCCCGCGCACCAGCCACGTTCTGACCGACCGCCCCGACCACTGGCTGGAGGTCGCCGTCGACCGACAGACGGGCCTCATCCTGCTGCTCGCCGAGCACGTGGGCGGGCGCACCACGCGCCATGGCGAGGTAGTCAGCCTGGCTCTCGACGAAACCATCGGCGACGAAGTGTTTCGCATCCACGTCTCACCGGACACGCGGATCCTCTATTGAGGACATCAACGCGGAGGAAGAGATGACCACCCAGCAGCAGCCCGCCCCGCCCCAGGCGGCCGGTGCGGTGCGCCAGGTCCGAATGCTCATCGGTGGCGAGCAGGTCGACGCGTTGGACGGCCAGACCTTCGAGGTCCACAACCCGGCCACCGGCGAGCTGCTGGCCCACGTTCCGCTGGGCGGCAAGCAGGACGTCGACCGGGCGGTGGAGTCGGCCCAGAAGGCCTTCGAGGGTCCCTGGTCGATATGGTCGGCCTCCAAGCGCGGGCGCACGCTCCAGAAGTTTGCCGACCTGTGCAAGAAGAACATGGAGGAGCTGGCCCAGCTCGAGCGGCAGAACGTGGGCAAGCCCATCAGCGGCGCGCGCGGCGAGGCGCTGGCCGTCTGGCTCGTGCTGGAGTACTACGCCGGCGCGGCGAACAAGTTCTTTGGCGAAACCATCCCGGTCAGCCGGCCGGGGTTGGATTTCACCCTGCGCGAGCCGATCGGCGTGTGCGGCCTGATCGTGCCCTGGAACTTCCCCATGAACATGGCCGCCTGGAAGCTGGCGCCGGCCCTGGCCGCCGGCAACACCTGCATCCTGAAGCCGGCCAGCTGGACGCCGCTGTCGGCCATCCGCCTGGCCGAGCTGGCCCAGGAGGCCGGCTTCCCGCCGGGCGTGGTCAACGTCGTCACGGGACCCGGCGGCACGGTGGGCGCCGCACTGGCCGCTCATCCGGGCGTGGGCAAGGTCGCCTTCACCGGCGAGACGACGACCGGCCAGGAGATCGTGCGCCTCGCTTCCGGCAACCTGAAGCGCATCTCGCTGGAGCTCGGCGGCAAGAGCCCCAACATCTGCTTCGCCGACGCGGACCTCGAGCGCTTCGCCGCGGAGTCACCGCTGGCCGTCTTCGACAATGCCGGCCAGGACTGCTGCGCGCGCAGCCGCGTCCTGGTCGAGCGCTCGGTCCACGAGCGGGTCGTCGAGATGTTCGCCGAGGCCACGGGCAAGCTGGTCGTGGGCGACCCGGCCGACGACAAGACGCAGGTGGGCAGCCTAGTGAGCCGGCGCCAGCGCGAGCGGGTGCTGGACTACGTCGAGTCGGCCAAGTCGGAGGGCGCCCGGCTGGTCGCCGGCGGCCAGGCACCGGACGATCCAGCCCTCGCGCAGGGCGCCTTCCTGCTGCCCACGATCTTCGACTCCTGCACGCCGGAGATGCGTATCGTGCGCGAGGAGGTCTTTGGCCCGGTGGTCAGCATCATCCCCTTCGACTCGGAGGAGGAGGCCGTCCGGCTGGCCAACGGCACGCCCTACGGCCTGGCTGGCTCGGTCTGGACGCGTGACATCGGCCGGGCGCTGCGCGTGGCGCGGGGCGTGCGCTCGGGCACGATCTCGATCAACAGCAACGACGAGGTGCACACGGAGGCGCCCTTCGGCGGCTACAAGATGTCGGGCATGGGTCGCGAGCTGGGCATGCACGCGCTGGAGCTCTACACCGAAGTCAAGAACGTCTTCGTCGACCTGAGTTGAGCGGGCAGCCGCAGGTACTGACCAGCCCCGACGAGGTCGAGGCGCACCTGTCCGAGTGGCGCGCTCTGACCGCCCGCGCGGCACGCTCACCCCTCGAGGCGGCCGACTGGCTGTGGCCCCTCGGCCGGCGCTACCTCGCCTCCCAACAGACACGGGTGCTGACCTGGCGCTCGGAGGACGACCGACTCTCGGCCATCCTGCCGCTCAGCCTGCTGGCCCAGGGCTCGGGTCCGCGTCCGCTCCGCCAGCTGGCGCCGTGGGGCACGCTCGGGCCGCGCATGCGCGGCCTGGTCGACCTGGTCGCCGAGCCCGAGACCCGCGAGGAGACGCTCGACGGCCTGTGCGCCTGGCTGCGCGGAGAGCGCGAGTGGGACGTGCTTCGTCTGCTGCGCCCTCAGGCCGGCTCCACGACACCGGCTCGCCTGCGCACCGAGGCCGGGCAGGCCGGCTGGACCTACGCGCCATACCGCACCGTGCGCTCGACGACCTACCAGCTCGACCTGCCGGCGGAGGGCGATGGCTGGGCGAAGCACCTCTCGTCCAAGACGCGCAAGGTCATGCGCTGGGAGGTGCGCAAGTTCGAGGGCTTCCGCGGCGGCCGCCTCGACGCAGCGATGGCGCAGGACGAGCTGCCCGAGGCCCTCGATGCGCTCCAGCGCCTGCTGCACGAGCGCTGGGGCGAGAACGAAACGTACTTCAGCGCAGACCCGCAGTTCCGTGAGCTGGTGCACGAGGCGGTGCCTGCGATGGCCCGTCAGGGCGCCGCCTGGCTGACCGTCGCGCGCGACGAGACCGGTATCCAGGGAGTGCTCGCTTCGCTGGCCCAAAACGGCTACGCCATGGCGCTGGCCGTGGCCATGACCACCAACAACGAGTACAACCGTTTCTCGCTGGGCAAGCACCTCTTCGACCTGGGCATCGGCGAGGCCGTCGCGCGCGGCTGTCACACCTACGACTTCCTTTGGATCGGCGGCTACAAGGAAGACTTCTGGCACGCTCAGGGCCGCGAGCTGGAGAGCGCCATGGTCGGCCGAGGTCTGCTGGGGCGAGCGGCAGCCCTGCTCTCTGCGCGGCGGGAGGGCGGCGGCCTGATAAGGCGACGGTAAGGTCGGGCTGTCATGCTCGACGTGATGGGGGCAGCCGAAACGAGGCTGTAAGCGGCCGGCCGCGCTGCGGAGGGCGGCGGGAGCGTCAGCCAATGAAAGATCGATGGGTGTTCGGCGGCGGCGCGGTCGCCGGGTAAGGAGGCACCCGTGCTACTACCGTTCGCGGTGGCGCTGCTGGCAGCAGCACACTTCCTCGACTGGGCATCGTTCCTGGTGATGGTCGGCCGGCACGGCCTCGACGCCGAGCTGAACCCGCTGGTGGTCTACCTCTTCGAGCGGAGCGGCGTGCTGGGTGTCACGCTGGCCAAGATCTCTGCGGTGCTCTTCGCGGCGGGCGCAGCGGGCGTCATCATCCGTCGGCGGCCTACCCTTGCCGGCGTTGTGCTTGGCTTCGGTATCGGGGGTGGCCTGCTGGGCGCCTTCTCCAACCTGCTGACCATCTGAAGGAGTCGGCCGCTTCAGGCGCTGTCGGGCGGATACCGAGAATCTGCCTGCTCGTCGCCCATCAGCTCGGGGTGACGCAGGCGCAGCCAGTCGCGTAGCGCCCAGGTCGTTGTCTGAAAGGCGATCAGCGGCCAGGGCAGCTGCGAAGGCAGAAACGAGCGAACCTCCAGGCTCTCCGAAGTCGAGTGCGCGTCCCCGCCGACGATGCGCGCCTCCCAGGCGGCGACTACGACGGCGGCCTGAGGACGCGAGTACAGCCCGATCATGCGCGTTGGCTCGACGATCAAGCCGGTCTCTTCCAGCGTCTCGCGGATCGCGCCCTCCTGCGCGGTCTCGTCGATCTCCAGGAAGCCGCCGGGCTGGGCCCAGCGCCCGTACCCGGGTTCGATGGCGCGCCGGAGGAGGATCAGCTCGCCAGCTTCGGTGACGGGCAGCGCGGAAACGACCAGCCGCGGGTTGAGGTAGGCGATGAAGTTGCAGTTGGGGCAGGCCAGCCGCTGGCGATCCTCACCCGGTAGCTGGCCCAGCGTCAGCTCGGTGGCGCAGCGCGAGCAGTAACGCACCGCCGAGGTGAGCCAGCGCGGCGCATTCACGCCGTCAGCAGAAAGAGCAGGCCGACGCCGGTGGCGAGCAGGGTGAGCAACAGAACCGCCGTCCAGACGAAACGGAAGAGGCCACGGCCCCGGTCGATGGGCAGCCAGGCCCAGGCAGAGCGCCAGACGCGCAACGTCGCGTCGGCGGCGAGCACGAGCAGCAGGCCGCCGGCGAGCAGCAGTGGCAGGCGGACCAGCGGCGCGTCCAGCGTCTGACCCAAGTTCAGCGCCGTTATCGCCACCACGCCGCAGACCAGCACGACGATGGAGAGGTAGATGAACCAGTCGCCCAACAGCGGCGGCCTGGTCTCCGGGATCCGCTGCGGGATCGGGCGGCGCTCCGGCGGACGCTCCTGTCGGTCCAGCCGCGCTCCCAGCGCGTCGTCGTTGTCCACGCTGTGAGTCTACGCGGCCACTGCCTCGTCCCTCCGCACCGGGCGCGGTTACGGCTGGTTCAGCGGATCCTGCTCGATCTGACGGCGGGCCTCGGCGCGTTGCTCCCGCACGGTCCGGGCAACGCCCTCGTCCGCCAGGCCCAGCATCTGAGCGGCAAGCAGGGCGGCGTTCTCGGCCTGTCCCACACCGACGGTGGCCACCGGCACTCCCTTGGGCATCTGCACGATGGACAGCAGCGCATCGAGGCCGCCCGCCAGCTGGCCGGCCATGGGCAGGCCGATCACCGGCAGCGTCGTCTTGGAGGCGACCACGCCGGGCAGGTGGGCGGCCAGCCCGGCGGCGCAGATGAAGACTCGCGCCCCACGCTCGATCGCGTCAGCCACGTAAGCCTCCACCAGGTCGGGCGAGCGATGAGCGGACAGTGCGCGCAGCTCGCTGCGCACGCCCAGCTGTTCGAGCAGGGCAGTGGCCTTGCCCACGACCTCGAGGTCGGAGCGGCTGCCAACGATGACGGCCACGAACGGTTCGACCATGCTGGGAGTCTCCCATATGCTGGAGGAGTGAGCGAGCCGCCTGCTCCCCTCATCCTGGACGTGGACACGGGCATCGACGACGCCCTGGCTATCCTCTACGCCTGCGCTTCCCCCGAGGTGGAGCTGCTGGCGATCACCTGCGTGTCTGGCAACGTCGAGGCCCGCCAGGTCGCGCGCAACACGCTGGGCGTTCTGGAGCTGGCTGGACGGGCTGACGTGGAGGTTGCCCTGGGCCGGGAGGTGCCGCTGGTGCGCGAGCTGCGCACCGCGCCGGAGACGCACGGCCCGCACGGTGTCGGCTACGCGACACTGCCCGAGCCCCGCCGCTCACTGTCCGAGCGCCACGCCGCGGACCTGATCATTTCCGAGGCCCGCAGGCGTCAGGGCGAGGTCACTCTCGTCACGCTCGGCCCGTTGACCAACCTGGCCGTCGCCCTGCTGCGCGAGCCGGACCTCCCCCGCCTGCTCAAGGGCCTGGTGATGATGGCCGGCTCGTACCGCTCGGCCGGCAATACCGCGCCCACGACCGAGTGGAACGTGGCAGTGGACCCCGAGGCGATGCAGGCCGTGCTCGCCGGCTGGGCAGCCCTGCCGGAGGCCGGCCGCCCGCTCGCCCTGGGCCTTGACGTCACCGAGCGAGCCAAGCTGACGCCCGACCACCTGGCCGACATGCGTTCTCGTGCGCAGGTGCCCGCGGACGACGGCCTACTCGCCTTCGTCGGCGAGGCGCTGCGCTTCTACATGGAGTTCCACAGCCGTTATGACGGCTTCTACGGCGCCTTCATCCACGATGCGCTGGCCGTTGCCGCCGCCCTCGACCGCAGCCTCGTGCGCAGCGAGGCGCTGCATGTCGAGGTCGAGCTGGGCGGCCGCTGGACGGCCGGCGAGACCGTCACCGACTGGCGCCGGTCGTGGGGACTGGAGCCAAACCTCGACGTGGCCGTCGAGGCGGACATCGCCACCTTCTTCGAGCGCTTCGTGGAGCGTGTCGGGCGGCTGGCCGCGGCGCGCTCGAACGTGGCAATCTGAGCGCTGAGGCAGTGGGGGCCAGGCGAAGGAGAGCAGAGCCGATGAACTGGTTGTCCGGGCAGTTCACGACGCGCGTCATCGTGCTGATGCCGGTGGCGATCGCCATCAACATCGTTCTCGGCTACACCGTTCAGTCGGTGCTGCGGCTGCCGATCTACCTCGACTCGATCGGCACCATCTTCGTGGGCGTCCTGGCCGGCCCCATCGCGGGCATGCTCACCGGCGTGCTGACCAACCTGATCTGGCAGTACGCGCCGGTCATCGGCGGCGGCACGATCGGGCCGTTCGCGATCACCGCCGGCGTGATCGGCCTGCTGGCCGGCCTGTGGGGCTACCTGGGCGTGTTCCGCCCGCGACCTGCCAGCGGCCGCCAGCTGCTGCTGTCAGCGCTCTTCGCGGCGGGCATCGTCGTGCTGGTGGTGCTGCCGCTGATCAACAATCCGATCTACCTGGATCCGGAGCAGGGCGGCTTCGTCGAGTGGGCCGTACCGGCCGCGATCATCATTGCCGTCGTCGTGGCCGCTGCGGTAGCGGGCTTCATCTACCTCCGCCGTGATCTGGCCGGCTTGTGGGTGGCGCTGGCCGGTCTGGTCACGGGCGTGGTGGCGGCCATCGTGTCGGCACCCATCGCGGCCTTTCTCTTCAGTGGCGTTACCGGCTCGGGCACGGACGTGATCGTGGCCGCGCTGCGCCAGGGTGGCGCGGACGTGCTGCAGGCGTCGCTGGGCCAGGGCTTCTTCTCTGATCCGATCGACAAGATCATCACCAGTTTCGTGGTCTACCTCATCCTGGTGAGCCTGTCGCCGCGCTTCCTGGCCCGCTTCCCGCTGGGTGAGCGGCTGACCCGGCCAGCGCGAGGCGAAGGACCGGGCGCATAACGACAGCGCCCGCGTCGACCCGTGCGCGCGGGCTGCCCGACTTCGTCGGACGGCACCAGCAGGGCGTCTACCGCAGCCTCAACCCCACGACCAAGCTCGTCATTGCCTTTGCTGCCGCCCTGATCGCCTTTGGCGTGCGGGGTTGGACGGCTCCGCTGGTGGTCCTCGGCGCGATGATCGTCATCGCCGTCATGGCCGACCTCTGGCGTGGCTTCCGGCCCTACTTCATCGTGCTGACCCCGCTCGTCCTATCGATCATGCTGATCAACACCTTCCTCTATCCCGGAGCGCAGTCCGCGCTGTTCAACGTCGGGCCCTTCACTGCCACGGCGGAGGGTCTGACCGCCGCCGCGCAGGCCGCGCTGCGCGTCGTGGCATTCGCCGCCTCCGTAGGCGTCTTCGCCCTGTCCACGCGCACCGACGAGCTGGTGGATGATCTCGAGCAGCGGGGGCTCGGTCGAAGGGCGAGCTTCGTGATCAGCGCCGCGATCGGGACCGTCCCGCGCATGGCGGAGCGTGCCCGAGAGATCGTCGACGCACAGCGCGCTCGCGGGATGGACACGGAGGGCGGCCTGCGCGGTCGCCTGCGCGGACTGCTGCCGCTGGCCGGTCCGCTCGTTCTCGGAGCCCTGACCGACGTGGAGCAGCGCACGATGGCCCTCGAAGCCCGCGCCTTCGCCGCGCCGGGCCGTCGGACGGTCCTGCGGGAACACCCCGACAGCGCCACCCAGCGTGCTCTTCGTTGGGGCCTCAGCCTGCTGGCCGTGGCCCTGCTGGTTCTGGCGGTAGGCGGTTGGCTGGCCTGGTTGCCCTGAGGCCCGCATGAGCCTGCGCCTGGAAGGAGTGGGTTACCGCTACGCCGGCTCGGCGACCGATGCGCTGATCGACGTCGACCTGGCGATCGAGCCCGGCGAGGTGGTGGGCGTCTGCGGGCCGAACGCCGGCGGCAAGAGCACCCTGTGCCTCGTGGCGGGCGGCCTGGCGCCCCTGACCATCGGAGGCCAACTGCGTGGGCGCGTCAGCATCGACGGTTCGGCCACGGCCGGCGCGAAACAGTACGAGGTCGCCCAGCGCGTAGGCATCCTCTTCCAGGAACCGCAGGCGCAGTTGTCGGACAGCGTCCCCACCGTCTGGGAAGAGGTTGCCTTCGGGCCGCGCAACCTGTCGCTGCCGCTGGACGAGGTAGTGGCTCGCACGTGGGGCGCCCTGGAAGCGCTGGACATCGCGGACCTCTGTGAGCGCGATCCCGGCCGGCTGTCGGGCGGCCAGGCACAGCTTGTCGCGCTGGCCAGCGTGCTGGCCCTCCAGCCGGCCTACCTGGTGCTTGACGAGCCGACCAGTCAGCTGGACCCGGAGGGCACCCGGTTGGTGGCCGAGGCGCTGGCCCGCGCTGCCGCCGTGACCGGTGCCGGCATCCTGGTCGTCGAGCACAAGACCGACCTGCTGGCCAGGCTGTGTGCGCGGCTGGCCATCGTGGAGGCTGGACGGATCGTGAAGCAGGGCACAGCGGTCACCATGCTGGGCCTGCCCGAGCTCGACGAGCTGGGAGTTTCACCACCCGAGACGGTCAGGCTGCGCCGCGCCGTGGAAGCGACCGGCGGTCACTGGGACCCATCCTGGACGTGACGCCATCTGCCGGCGCCGCACTCTCCAGCGAAGGCCTGGGCTTCGTCTACCCCGACGGGACGCGCGCGCTGACGGGCATCGACCTGCTGGTCCCGGCCGGTATCCGGCTGGCCATCGTGGGCCAGAACGGGTCGGGCAAGTCGACGCTCGTGCGTCACTTCAACGGCCTGCTGCGGGCAACGGAGGGGCGCGTGCTGGTGGGCGGCGAGGAGGTGAGCCGTCGCCACGTGGCGGAGCTGGCCCAGCAGGTCGGGATCGCCTTCCAGAACCCGGATCGCCAGATATTCGCGGGATCGGTCCGGTCCGAGGTGGCCTTTGGCCCGCGCAACCTTGGGCTGCGCGGGGAGGAGCTCGAATCGGCCGTCAAGTCGGCCCTCGAAGCGGTCAGATTGGGCGGGGAGGGGGAAACCAACCCGTACGACCTGGGCTACTCGCGGCGCAAGCTGCTGACCATCGCCTCTGTCCTGGCCATGCGCACCCCGATCGTCGTGCTCGACGAGCCGACCACCGGCCAGGACCTTCGCGGCGTGCGCACCATCGAGGGCATCGTGGCCACGCTCGCGGCTGAAGGGCGCACGGTCATCGCCGTCAGCCACGATCTCCGTTTCGTGGCCGAGACCTTCGAGCGCGTGGTCGTCATGCGCCAGGGCACCATCGTGCTCGATGGCACACCCAGCGAGGTGTTCGCTGAAGCGAATTGGGCGACCCTCCGGTCGACGAACCTGGAGCCGCCCTACGCCGCCCGCTTGGGAGCGCGCCTGGGGCTGGGCTCGACGCCGACCGAAGAGTCGCTCGTCAGCGCATTGAGCGCGGGCACGTGACCGCGCGCCCGGGTCCAGATGGTCATACGTTCGCCTGGCGAGCATTGGCTGCGCAAATGCCACGGCGAGCAGCTTCGAGCCCGCGGTTTGCAGGGTCAGGGTCCGCGTCGCCCGCGCCCGCTGCGGTCACTCGCTCGCGTAGCGGACGCTGGGCCGTCGAGAGGGGCGACGGCCGGGATAACGAACCGTCTGACGCGCATATGGCGACAAAACGAGAGCATCAGGCCGTTACCGCTCGCTTCCCGGGCGTTTGGCATAGCCCGCGGCGGCCGGCCCGCATTACGCTCGCCTGCCGGGCGTAGGCGTGGCACCCCCCGGATGGCGGCGAGGCTACGCCGTCGAGTCACTCAGCCGACAGCCAGCGGCGCCTCGGTCACCTCGCCATCGCGGATCGTCCAGGCCCGCACTTCGGGCATCTCGCCGGCCAGCGAGCAGACCAGGTAGAGGCTGTCCGGGTAGAAGGCCAGGCCCACGTCCGTTGTGGAAGGCACCGCCGCCGAGGCGACATGCGAGTGGACGATGCCCCACACGACCTCGTCGGCGTCGTCAATGGCCAGTATCACCTGCAGCTGCTCGTCCGGATCCATGAGGTAGCGGTAGGGCGACTCCGCGGCGTTGCGCATGCGCACGTAGCGCTCGGGCACTCCCCCGGCGGCGGCGTAGGCGCGCGCCACAAGCAGCCCCACCGTCTCGTGCGGCACGTCGTCTCGCGCAGCGTCGATGATCTGCTGCAGTAGCGCAGCCGGCAGGACCGCGTGAAGGGAAGCGTCGGTCCCCGCGAGGTGTAGCCGCTCCGCACCGGCCTGGGCCGCCGCCTGCCAGTCCTCGCCCGAAGGCTGCCCGCGCTCCTCGTCCGCGCTCACGCGGGCACCGAGTCGGCGATGCCGTCGACGCTGGTCTTGCCCACGCCGAACGTGCCGTTCAGCCAGACCACCGACTGGGACTCGTAACTCGCCCCGTCCAGGCTCACCACAGGTTCAAAGCCTCCAGGCTCTCGTCGTCCAGGTCGCGCTTCCACACGTCCTCCGAAAGGTACTTCCATCCGCCGTCGGCCAGCAACGCCACCACGCTGCCGTGCTCCAGCTCGGCGCAGACACGCATCGCGGCAGCCAGGACGCCACCCGACGAGACGCCGGCGAAGATCCCCTCGCGCTCGGTCAACAGGCGCAGCGCCTCGATCGACTCGGCCGTCGTGACGAGGTACTTCCCGTCGATCGCGGTGGCGTCGAAGATCTCCGGCACGAAACCCTCGTCGAGCGAGCGCAGGCCCTGCACGGCCTCTCCGGGCATCGGCTCGGCGGCGTAAATGCGCACCTGCGGGTTGTGCTCGCGCAGGCGCCGGCCCGCGCCCATCAGCGTCCCGCCCGTGCCCAGGCCGGCCACGAAGACGTCCACCTCCGGGCAGTCGGCCACGATCTCCGCGCCGGTCGTTTCGTAGTGGGCCAGCGGGTTCAGTGGATTGCCGTACTGGTAGGGCATCACGAAGCGCTCGTCGCGCTGGGCCAGCTTGCGAGCGACCTCGATCGCCCCGTTCGAGCCGCTTTCGCCGGCAGAGTCGATGATCTCCGCTCCGTAGAGGGCCAGCATCTGACGCCGCTCCTGGGTCACGTTGTCGGGCATGACGATGGCCACGCGGTAGCCCTTGCGGCGGGCAATCATGGCCAGCGAGATGCCCAGGTTGCCGCTCGACGGCTCGAGGATGATCGAGTCCGGGCCCAGCCGGCCGGCTGCCTCCAGCCCGTCGATCAGGTAGCGCGCGACACGGTCCTTGACCGAGCCTGTGGGGTTGTAAGCCTCCAGCTTGGCGTACAGCCGGACCCGCGGATTCGGTGACATGCGCGGGATCTCGACGAGCGGCGTGTGACCGATCGCCTCGACGATCGAGCCGTACGCCCTGCCGGTCGCCGTGAGCTCCTCCACGGCCACCCGCTCAGCCCCCGGCCATGGCCGGCAGGAGCACCAGCGTGTCGTGCTCGCCGACCGGCGTCTCAAGCTCGTTCAGGTAGCGCACGTCCTGGCCGTTGAGGTAGACGTTGACGAAGCGGTTGAGGCCGCCCTCGCCGGTGAACAGCTGCTCGCGCAGTCCGGGATGCTGCTCGACCAGCCGGGCGATCACCTCGCCGACCGTCTCGCCGCTGGCCTGCACCTGCTTGGCGTCGCCCACCTGCGCGCGCAGGACGGGCGGAATGCGCACTGTCGTCATGCCCCGGCCACTTCCGCCACGCGCGCTGCGCTGTCAGCCACCGGCCGCGCATCCTCCCCGCAGGCCGGGCAGGCCGGATCGCGGCGCAACTGCAGCTCCTGGAATGTGCCATCCAGCGCGTCGTAGATCAGCAATCGGCCGACCAGCGGGTCGCCGATGCCGAGCAGCACCTTGACCCCTTCGGTCGCCTGCAGCAGGCCCATCACGCCGGGCACCACGCCCAGCACGCCGGCCACCGAGCAGCCGGGCGCCAGCTCGGGCGGCGGCGGGCTGGGATACAGGCACCGATAGCATGGCCCCTCGAAGGGCTTGAAGACTGTCAGCTGGCCCTCGAAGCGGAAGACCGAGGCGTGCACGACGGGGATGCGCGCGCGCACCGCCGCGTCGTTCAACGAGTAGCGCGTCTCGAAGGTGTCCGTGCCGTCGACGATCAGGTCATAGCCCGCGATCAGCCGGGCGACATTGTCGTCGGTCAGCATCTCGTCATGCTGAACGACGGTCACATCGGGATTGAGTGCGCTGACTGTCTCGGCCGCCGATTCGGTCTTCTTCTGGCCCAGGCGGGCGTGGCTGTGGACGACCTGGCGCTGGAGGTTGGAGAGCTCGACGACGTCGAAGTCGACGATGCCCAGCGTGCCCACGCCGGCGGCGGCGAGGTAGAGCAGCCCTGGCGAGCCCAGGCCGCCGGCGCCGATGAACAGCACCTTCGAGTTGAGCAGCTTCTGCTGCCCCTCCGCGCCCACCTCGGGGATGAGCAGGTGGCGGCTGTAGCGCTTCTGCTGCTCGGCCGACAGCACGACGGGCGCCTTCCAAGGACGGCCCTCCGACTTCCAGCCCTGGAAGCCCGGGGCCATCGAGACGACGTCTGTGTAGCCCATCTCGGCGAGCGCTTGGGCAGCAAAGGCCGAGCGCACGCCGGCGGCACAGTAGACCACCAGCGGCCGGCTGCGGTCGGGCGCGATCGACTCGATCCTGCTCTCCAGGAAGCCGCGCGGCACGTGGACGGCGCCGACGACGTGGCCTTCCTGCCATTCGGTCGTTTCGCGCACGTCTACGACCAGCGCGCCGGCGTCGGCCAGCGCCTGGGCACCGGCGTTGTCGACCTCGCGGACGGAGGCCCTGGCCTCCCGTACGAGTTGTGAATAGGTCTTGGTCATGGTGAAAGTCGTGCTCCAATCAGAAAGGACGAAGTGCCCACAAGGTGGGGCGCAGCGGGCGACGGTTGCTGCCAGCTCTCAGGCCGGCCGGCTACACCTGCAGCGGTTCATCTGGCGGTCTCGTCCGTGCTCGCCTGCCAGACCACGCGCTCGGCCAGTGCCTGGCGCAGGGTCTGCAGCGAGAGCAGGGCGCACTTGAGGCGCGCCGGGCTGATCTCGATGCCCAGGGTCTCCAGCACGTCCTCCCGGCCCAGGCGCGCGATCTCGTCGAGCTGCTTGCCCTTGATCTCGTCGGTCAGCATGCTGGCCGAGGCCTGGCTGATGGCGCAGCCACGGCCGGTGAAGGCCACCTCCTCGATCGTGCCGCCGTCACCTATGCCCAGCATCAGCGTGATGCGGTCGCCGCACAGCGGGTTGGCCCCTTCCGACACGGCGTCGGCGTGCTCCAGCGTGCCGAAGTTGCGCGGGTTGCGGTAGTGCTCGAGGATCTCGTCGCGATACAGGTCGTCCATGGCTTTGCTCAGTTTGCCCCACGCGCGAAAATCCGCTGCGCCTTGCCCAACCCCTGGACCAGCCGGTCGATGTCGTCGCGGTCGCTGTACACGCTGAAACTGGCCCGCGCGGTAGCGGCTTCGCCCAGCCGCTCGTGCAGCGGTTGCGTGCAATGGTGGCCGGCGCGGATGGCGATGGCCTCGCGGTCGAGAAGGGTGGCCAGGTCGTGCGGATGCACACCCTCCACATTGAAAGTCACAATGCCACCACGGTTACTCGATGAGCGGGGCCCGTAGATGCGGATGCCGGACACCTCGCGAGGCAGTGCGTCGAGCGCGTAGTCGGTCAGCTCCTTCTCGTGCGCACGGACGCTCTCCATGCCGATGGCCGAGAGGTAGTCGAGCGCCGCGCCAAGCCCAATGGCAGCGCCGATGTCCGGCGTGCCCGCCTCGAACTTGTAGGGCACGTCGTTGAAGGTGACCCGCCGCAGGTGGACGTCGCGGATCATCTCGCCGCCGCCCATGAACGGGGGCATCTCCTCCAGCAGCTCGCGGCGCGCCCAGAGCGCACCGGAGCCCGGGGGGCCCAGCGCCTTGTGGCCCGAGAAGACGTAGAAGTCGCAACCCAGCGCCTGCACGTCGACCGGCTCGTGAGGCACGGCCTGCGCGCCGTCGATGAGCACCAGCGCGCCGGCGTCCTTCGCCCGCCGCGTCATCTCGCGCGCGGGGTTGATCGTGCCCAGGCCGTTCGAGACGTGCGGGAAGCAGACCAGCTTGGGCCGCGTGCGGAGCAGCACGTCGAAGCTGTCCAGGTTGAGCACGCCATCCTCGTCAAAGGGCACGAACTCGAGGTCCGCGTCGCGCTCCTGGGTCAGCAGCTGCCAGGGCACCAGATTGGAGTGGTGCTCGAGCTCGGTCAGCACGATCGTGTCGGCGCGGCCGATGTTGCGCCGCCCCCAGCTGTAGGCAACCAGGTTTATCGCCTCGGTGGCGTTGCGCACCATCACGATCTCGTGCGCGCCTGAGGCGTTGATGAAGCGCGCGATCGTCACGCGCGCGCGCTCGTACGCCGCCGTGGCCTCCTCGCCGATCTGGTAAATGCCGCGATGGACGTTGGCCGAGTACTGCGTCAGGTAGTCGCTGACGGCGTCAGCCACCACCCGTGGCTTGAGGCTGGTGGCGGCGCTGTCCAGGTAGGTCAGCCTGCGCCCGTTGAAGTCGCGCGCGAGGATGGGGAAATCCGCGCGTACCGCGACGGGATCCAGCGGCCGGACGATGGCCATCGTGCTGCCCGTCAGTGAGCGCCGTCGTCTTCGGCGGCAGGCTCGGCGGGCTCTGCCTCGTCGAACTGGTCCGGCTCCAGGCCGGCTTCACGCAGGATGGGCGCGTAGCCCTCCTGCTCGAGACGCACGGCCAGCTCCCGGCCACCGGAGGCGACGATGCGTCCGCCGGCCAGCACGTGCACCTGGTCGGGCTTGATGTAGTTGAGGATGCGCTGGTAGTGCGTGATCAGCAGCACGCCCAGATCGGGGTTGAGCTGCGCGTTGACGCCCTCGGCCACGACGCGCAGCGCGTCTATGTCCAGGCCAGAGTCGGTCTCGTCGAGGATCGCCATCTCAGGCTGCAGGACGGCCATCTGGAGCATTTCGAGGCGCTTCTTCTCGCCACCGCTGAAGCCTTCGTTGACGTAGCGCGCGGCGAAGCTGTCGTCCAGCTTGAGCATGGCCATCTTCTGGCGGATGAGGTTGCGGAACTCGCCCATCTTGATGCCGCCGCGGGTGGGGTCGGACGGGTCGATGTCGGTGTCCGCCCCGTCAAGCGGGCGCATCCGCGCGTTCAGCGCCGTGCGCAGGAAGCTGGCCACCGACAGGCCGGGGATCGCGGTGGGGTACTGGAAGGCCAGGAAGAGGCCCAGCCTGCCGCGCTTGTCGGGCGAGAGCTGCAGGATGTCGCGGCCCTTCCAGATGACCTCACCGCCGGTGACCTGGTAGGCGGGGTGGCCCAGCAGGGCGTAAGCCAGCGTGGTCTTGCCCGAACCGTTGCGGCCCATGATGGCGTGGACCTCGCCCTTGCGGACGGTCAGGTTGATGCCGCGCAGGATCTCGCGGCTGGGCTCGGCCACCGGCACGACGTGCAGGTCGCGGATGACCAGCTCTCGATCGTCAGAGGTGGACGGGGTGGCGGGCTGGGTGGCGGCGCGGGAGTCTAGCGTCTGGATGTCGGTCATCGATCCTCAGGAGGTGGTGCTGATCAGCGGATGGTAGGGGTGGCTGGGGCGGGGAGCGGCGAGATCGGCCAGGGTCAGCGAGTCGAGCGCGCCGGTGATGGCCTCGCGCACCTTCACCCACAGCGTGTTGACGTTGCAGAAGCCGGTGCGCTCGCAGATGCCGGCATGTGCCGGATCTTCACTGGCGCAGATCATCGGTGCGATGGGTCCTTCCAACGCGCGCAGCACGGTGCCCATGCGGATGTCGGCCGGTGGGCGAGCCAGTTGGTAGCCGCCGCGAGCGCCGCGCGTGCTTCTCACCAGGCCCGCCTGGCGCAGGCTGACGACGAGTTGCTCGAGGTATGGCCGGGGCAGCGCCTCGTGGTCGGCCATCTCGGTCAGGCTGACCGGCCCGTCGCCGAAGTGGCGGGCCAGCTCGACCATCAGCCGCACGCCGTACTCGCCGCGGGTCGAGAAGTGAACCGCACCAGTGCCGGGAAAGATCGAGCGTGAACGGGCGCGCTCCGCGCGGGGCAGCGCGGGCTGAGCCTGGGGCAGCGGGCTGCCGCCGGCCAGCTCATGACCGTCCGCCAGAACGCTATCGCCGCCCGAATTCCGAGTAAACACGTCAGGATTGAGTCTAGCCGAGGGCCGGCACCGACGCAATGGGGAGGAGCGTCGCGGCCGCCGGGTCAGTGCGCGCGGGCGCCCTCGCTGCGCGGCCGCTCCGGCCGCGACTTGCTGCGCACGCGCTGGCCGACCAGCCGGCTGGCCGCCAGCAACTGGCCCTTGGACCGGGCATTGGCGAACGAGATGGTCAGCGGCGGGAGGGCCGCCTGCGGCTCGGCGGTGCGCGCGGCCCGGCGCACGCGGGTGGCCAGCTTGCGTGCCCCGTGCGCTCCGCCGTCGCGGACCAGCACTCGGAACTCGTCCTCGGCCACGCGGGCGGCCAGGTCCGTGGATCGGCTGATCCGGCGCAGCAGCTGCGCTGCCTCGCGCAGCGCAGCGTCGCGCGCCTGGGGCCCTTGCCGCTCGTCGATCCGGCGCAAGCCGTCGATGCGGAAGGCGGCCACGGCGGCCGAACCACCGTGACGCGCGAGTCGGTCGGCCTCGTTGTTGAGCGCTGCCTCCCAGGCGGCCTGGTTGGGCAGGCCGGTCAGTGGATCGGTCGATGGCGCTGAGCGGATGTGCGCCTCGAGCTCGCGCATGCCCTCGCCAAAGCCGGCCCGCTCCAGCACCGCCACCGCCGCCGGCGCGATGGCCTCGGCCAGGCGGTGATCCTGGGTGGTGAAGCCGCGCGGCCGCTGCGCCGTGTGGCTGAGCACCAGCAGCGCCTGGATGCTGTCGCCGGCCAGGGGCAGGCGCAGGCGTGAGACGACCGTGGGCAGGTGCGGGCCGGCCATGCGGCTCTCCTCGACCGACACGCGCTGGTCACCGCCCAGCAGGGGCCCGCTGCCCAGCAACTGGCCGGGATCGAAGCTGTCCCCGTCGAGGTCGACGGCCCGCATGGCCACCTGGTGGTTCATGCGCGCTACGCCGGCCGCCAGGGAGCAGCCCATGATGCTGGCCGCGGTGGTCAGAACGTGATCCAGGGCGGCGTCGAAGGAAGTGTCCGGGGCGGCCAGGATGCGCTCCATGGCGATGGCCACCTCGCGCTCGTCGGCCAGTGCTTCCTCCGGCGCGGGACGCTGGAATTGCTCCGCGGCCAGCCGAGCGGCGTCGAAGTACAGGCCCTGGTCGGCCTCGAGCGGCCGTGCCGCGCCGAATACCACGCAGGCCGTCTCGCCCAGCGGCACCAGCACGGCCGAGCGCGCCCAGAAGGGACCGATGATCCGCTGTGCGTCAGCGCCCTGGCGGTGGACCGGCTCGTCCGAGCCCCATGTCCGGCGCAGCACGGGCTCGTGCTCCATGTCGAGGATCGTTCCCGCCCAGTCGGCGCCACGCCCTATGCCGCCCACGATCAGCGCGGTCTGGCCCGCCCCGGCGACGACGAGCACGTCCTCGCAGCCCAGCTCCAGCAAAGTGGTCAGCGCGTCGGCCGGCTCGCCGACGACCGACATCGCGTCCTCGCGGACCTCCGCCGCCAGAGGCAGGCGGGCCAGCTCGGCCTCGCCGCCCTCCTGGAAATCGTCCCAGTCACGGCCGATGGGGATGATGAACGGGTCGGCCTCGTCGGGCTCGAGCTCGGCCGCGGAGCCATCCGCTGCTGGCGCAAGTTCCCGCTCGGCCGACAGGTTTTCGGTCGGTGGTGTTTCGTCGGCGGTGGCGGCCAGGTCGTCCTCGGCCGCTGCGTCTTCGTCGGCCATGGCGTCCAGGCCGTCCTCCGCGGCCAGGGCTGCCGTCGGTGCGTCTTCGTCGGCGGTCGCGGCGGGGCCGTCGTCGCTCGCGCGCGCATCCAGATCTTCGTCCTCTTCGTCGCGTTCGGCCGCCTGCCGGCCGTCGTCCCACTCCTCCTCGAGGCCGTAGGCCGTGGCGTAGGCAGTCGTCTCGGCTACCCCCAGTAGCTCGTACTCGCCCCGCTCGCCGTAGCGGGCTTCGCCGGTCCCCGCCGGGGCCTGCGCAGCCGCTCGCTCGTCAGCGTCCTCTGCGCCGGGCGAGAGGGTCTTGCCGCTGGCATCAGCCGCGACGGGCTCTTGGCCGGCGGCCTCTTCCTCGACCGCGTCGGCCGACGGCCATGGGCCGCTGTCCTCGTCGCCGGCGAGGGCTGCCTGGTAAAGCAGCACCAGACACTCGCGGCAATGCTCGTTGAGCACTACCGACGCCGGTGCCAGGCGGGCCACGCGACCGCCGCCCGGCGGCTTGGCCAGAGGCGGCTTGAAGCCGCACACCGCCGGCGTGTCGCTGGTCGCGTTGACCACGTAGGCGTGCGCGAGCTGGTCGCGGTGCGAGTAAGCGTCCTCCAGGTCGCGCCGGTCGCCGCGCAGGGCGATGGCCCAGGTAATCGGGCGCAGGGCCGGATCGACGACGGTGGGCGGCGGGCGGCGGCGCAGTCCGCGGCGTCCGCCCATCTTGATGCCCTCGCTCAGGGCGGCCTCCGCGGCGGCGATCTCCTCCGCCCGCTGGCGGGCGCCGATGTAGCGCCGGAAGCCGGCCAGGTCCGGCGCGGCGCGCAGGGCTATGCCCCGGTCGAGCAACGCGTGTCGTGGTGAATCATAGGCCGACAGGAGGCGCGAAACCTGCGGCGGTCGATCAGGAAACTGCTGGGCCACCGGAGAATCTCCATCGACGAAGGCGCCACCCGCGCCCTCGACTGCGTTGAGTCTAGGCTTGGAACGAAGGTACTAGTACCCCCACTAACCGCAACGCAGCGTACCTCACCGCTCAAACTCCACTCCGCCGGAGCGCGGCGCCAGGGAGGGCCAGCAGCACTCATGGAGTTCAGGGATGTCGTCCGGCGTCGCCGGATGGTACGCAACTATGCGCAGCGACCGATCGAGTCCGCGGTGCTCGAACGGATAGCCGCCACCGCCCAGCGGGCACCCAGCGCCGGCTTCAGCCAGGGCGTTCGCCTCGTAGTGGTGACCGATGCCCAGCGCCGGCAGGCGTTGGCCGAAGCCTGCGACGAAGCCGCCTACCTGGCGCGCGGCTTCGATCCGTGGCTGAGCCGGGCCCCGGCGCTGATCGTGCCCTGCGTCAGCGAGGAGGCATACCGCAGGCGCTACCGCGAACCGGACAAGCGCGCGGCCGGCGAGCCAGAGAAGGAATGGCCCGTTCCCTACTGGTGGGTGGACGCCGGCTCGAGCCTGCTGCTCATCCTGCTGGCCGCGGTCGACGAAGGGCTGGCCGCCGGCTTCCTGGGCCCACGTGACCTGCCAGCCGTGCGCGAGGTGCTCGGAATCCCAGCCGACTACGTCCCGCTGGGCGTGGTCAGCCTGGGCCATGCCGCCCCCGACCGACGCTCCGGGTCGCTCGACCGAGGCCGCGTGCCTGAGCGCGAGTTCATACGCTGGGAGAGCTGGTAGCGCTGGTAGCGGGCCGACCCTAGCGGATGCCCGTGTCGTAGTTGATCTGCACCTCGGCGTACTGACCGGCGGTGACCAGCACGCTCAGTGGCTGAGCGAAGGGGAGGGGGTCACCGGACTGCGGCGTCAGAAGGTAGTCGCCCGGGGGCAGGTCGAGGCGGAAGGTGCCGTCGGCGGCGGAGGTGACGCGGGCCACGACTTCGTTCTCAGAGCCGAGCACCACGATCTGGGCCGAGTAGGGCGTCAGGCAGGGGACGGGGTCGTGCGCGCCGGGCGAGCTGCCCGTGGGGCAGGTGGGCCCCAGCACGACCGTGCCGCGGATGCCGGAGGGCGGCACTGGCGTGGCCACCGGCCCCGGCAGGGCGGTGGTCGCGCAGGCGGCCAGCAGCATGCTCAGCAGGCCCAGCGACAAGCGCCGGCGGGTCACCTGCGGCGCGCGGGTGTCGCGCTGCGCTGCTCGGCCTGTTCTGCGGCACGGGCCAGCACCCAGGCCAGGTCGGCCAGCCGATTGAGGTAGGGCACGAGCCACTCCCCCACCGGCAGGCCGGCGTGGCGCAGCGCGATGACCCGCCGCTCGGCGCGGCGCAGGATCGTGCGCGCCAGCTCGAGGGCGGCCGAGGCGCGCGTCTCACCGGGGACTACGAACTCGCGGGGCATCTCGATGGCCGCTTCCCAGCGCGCCAGCTCCGCTTCCACGCCGGCCAGCATCTCCTCCGAGACCCTGGTCACTCCGTCCACCAGCCGGTCCCGCGCCTCCGGATTGGTGGCCAGCTCGGCGCCGACCACGAACAGCTCGCGTTGCCAGCGCAGGACAGACGCCGCCGATTCGCTCAGCCCGGCAGCCTCCAGCTCGGCCCGCGCCAGGCCCAGCGCGGCGACGGCCTCGTCGACCGAGCCGTAGGCCTCTGCGCGTGGGTCATCCTTGCCCACCCGGCCGCCGTAGAGCAGCCCGGTCGTACCGTCATCGCCCCGTCCCGTGGCCACCGCGCTGCTGGCGATGGCCGGACGGCGCCGGCTCACCACATCAGGCCGGCGTCGCGCGGGTCCCAGCGCTCGGCCAGCAGCGTCACCTTGACGTCATGGTCGACGACGCTCTCGACCTGCTCCTTGACCTGCTGGATCATCGAGCCGGCGTAGGGGCAGAAGGGCGTCGTCAGGATCATCTTCACCTCGGTCTGCTGCTCGCCCGAGATGATCTGCTTGATCAGGGCGAGCTCGACCACGTTCATGCCTATCTCGGGATCGACCACCGCCCGCAGGGCGTCGAGGATGGCCAGCTCCGTGGCGCGCGCCTGTGGATCGATGGTGGCGGGCTGGGCGGTTCCCGGCTGGGCGGCTGCCGCCTCCTCACTGGTCGTCTTCTGATCGGTCATCTCTGGCCTCCATCGGCCGTCACCACGATGCCCGCCAGATCGCGCAGGTGCTCGGGGAAAGCCATCGCCTCGTCGGCGCTGAAACCGGGGCCGCGCAGCGCGCCGCCCTCGAAGAACTCTGAGTAACGCTCCCGATTCTGAACCGCGAAGTGAAAAGCCTCGGCGATGCCGACCCGGCGCAGCTCGGGGTTGTCGGCCAGGATGGCCGACGGGTTGAGCCCGTTGGCGCGCATCTCGAGCAGGTTGCGCACGGTCAGGCGCGTGGCGTAGCAGAAGGGCTCGCCATTCATAACCAGGGGATCGATCTTGACCCACTTGATGGTCATCGAGGCCGGCCCCTAGACGATCTCGTCGTCGAGCACGCCGGCGCCCTTCCAGAAGAAGCGCACGATGGGATTGCCCTTATGGTCGCCGGGCAGGCGCTGGTGGTGCCTGAGACGCTGCGCCCAGGCCTCGAAGAGCGTGCGCGCCGCCTCGTTCTCGTCTGGCGAGAGGACCGTGGCGGCGGCCTGGCGCAGGCCTTCCAGCTGGGTGATGAAGTCCTTCATCGGCACGCGCCGCCGGCGATACACGGGCACGAGCCACTCGCCGTAGTTGGTCACGAAGGAGTGGTTGCCGGTCTCCAGCGCCCGAGCCAGCTGCTCGATGTGGCGTTCCATGTCGCGCAGGAAGAGGCGCAGCGCTGCGTCGTCGTAGCGCGTTGCGAACGTCGGCGCAAGGCGGACGGTGTTCTGCAGCGCGAGATTGGCCAGGCGCCCCTGGTTGGCGCGCAGGCGCAGCGCCGCCGCCGGCAAGCCGGCGGTGTGGTCGGGGGCGGGCAGGCCAAGGCTGGGATGTGCCATTTCATGTCCAGTCTAGCGCCGAGTGGAGCAATGCTGACAGCGGTGGCCCGTCGGCGGCGGCGCTACAGTGCTCGCATGAGCGATGCACCAGAGCGGCATGGCACCGGCAGGCTTGCGGCCCAGGCCGAGCGATCCGAGTACGCCACGCTCGATCGCCGGCGGACATTGCACGCCTATGACTGGGGCGCGCTGGCGGCGGTCTTGGCGGCGGTCGTCTACGGACTGTGCTGGGGCGTCCTTAACCTGCAGTACGGTCTGATCGCCGTGGCGATCATGCTGGGCTGGGTGATCGGTGCGGCCATCCGGCGGGGAGCCTGGGCGCGCGCCGCCCACCCGGCGACGCGCCGGCTGCAGGTGCTGGGAGCCGTTCTCGGTGTCGTGGCCTGGCTGGGTGGCGCTTTCGTCGCCTACCTGTCCAGCCGCCTGGTGCTGCCCGGCTCCAGCGCCAGCCTGGCCGAGCGCCTGGCCGACCTGCCCTTCGGCGAGTTCATGACCCAGCAGTACGAGGCCGGCGGGATCGCCCACGCGGTCGCATTTGCAGCACTGGCCATCATGGGCTGGCGCACGGCGCGATGATGTAGGCGGAGGAGGCCCAACCGACCCGATGCCCAAGCTGCTCATCGCCGTCGTTCACGCTCAGGACGCCGGCCGGTTGGTGGATGCACTGCGTAGTGCCGACCTGCGGTTGACCGAGGTCAACTCGCGTGGCGGCTTCCTAAAGGCGCGCAACATCATGCTGTTCATAGGTCTCGAGGACGAGCAGGTGCCTACCGCCATGCGTTTGATCGAGGAGAACTGCCGCTCCCACACAGAGACCGTGCCGATCGAGCTGCTGGGTGGCATGGACGCCAGCTGGCTGCCCACCGAGGTCACTCACGGCGGCGCGACCGTGTTCATGCTGCCGCTCGACGAGATCCGGCGGGTCTGAGTCGTCAACCCCCGTCCGGATCGGCCTCGGGAGTCTCGCCCAGGAAGGGCATGTGCTGCTCGTCGAGCGCCTTGAGGCTCATGGCCAGGGCGGCCGTCTTCTGGCGGGCCACCTCGCGCACGTAGTCGGTCTCCTCCTGCGCGCTCATGCGCCGGCCGCGGACGCCGGCCGGCCGGCCGACCATCAGCCAGGCCAGGTGGTAGCGGTCCATCCGGCCCCAGGCCGTGCTCAGCAGGTCGTCCGTCAGCTGCAACCAGGTCCGCAGTGCACCAAGGTTGGGACTGAGCTGCAGGCGCTCGCCCTCGGCGATCAGGCGTCGCGTCTCGTGGACCAGCTGGCTGCGCTTCATCGACGCTCTTCCGGGGGCATGAGCGATTATGTGGCGAACGACCCCTGTCTCCGGAGATCCCATGTCCAGCGGTATCGCGCACGCACGCCTCACCCCGCAACTGCTCGAGCCGGTGTTTCAACGGCTGGAGCAGCGCGTGCGGGCCGGCGAGGTGCCCGGCGCGGCGCTGGCCGTGGCCGACGCCCAGGGCACGATCGACAGCCGCGCTTTCGCGCTGCGGGCCGACGACCGCGTCGAGAGCGGCGCGCACTTCTTTCTCGCCTCACTGACCAAGCCGATCTTCGCCACGGCCCTGATGCAGCTGGTCGAAGAGGGGCGGCTGCATCTCGACGCGCCGGTGGCGAGCTACGTGCCCGAGTTCAGCGGCGGCGGCCGCGAGACGGTCACCACCTGGCACCTGCTGACGCACACCTCCGGCGTGCCCGACACGCCGCCGGCGTTGATTCGCGACGAGCGACCGTCCGCGAAGCGCATGACGGAGCTGGCGCTGACCTCCCCGCTGCGTTTCGCGCCAGGGACTCGCTGGGAGTACTGCAGCGCCTCCTTCTACGTGATGGGCGAGGTCATGAGCCGCGTCAGCGGCCTGAGCTACCGCGAGTTCCTCCAGCAGCGATTGTTCGATCCGTTGGAGATGAGCACCACCTTCGACCCCCGCCGGAATCGCCGCCAGGTGGTGCCGGTGCAGGGCGTGGGTGCCGACAACGCCATCAAGCGCTACCTGCTGCTGCGTTACGTGGCCTCCATCGCCCAGCCGGGCGGCGGCCTGTTCGGCACGCTCGAGGACATACTCCGCTTCGGCGGCGCCGTGCTGGGCCCGCGCCGCACCGAGCGGGGCTACCTTCCCCTGGCGCCCGAAACCATCGCGCTCATGTCGGAGGACCACACCCGCGGGCTGCCCGGCGTGGTCGAGGGCGAGGAGCGCCGCGTCCACTTTGGGCTGGGCTGGAACAAGCCCACGCTGATGGGCGGGCTGCCCGGGTCGCCGGCGGTCATCGGGCACGGCGGCGCGACGGGCACCAGCCTGTGGATCGACCCCGTGGCCGGGCTGGTGTTCGTCTATTTCACCAACCAGTGGGCACCCGACCGGCTGCCCGAGCTGGAGGCGCTGCGCGGCGTCTACGACGCTCTGAAGCAGGCGGGCGGCGGAGGCGAAGCGGGCGGCGCGGGCTCGTCCGCTGAAAGTTAGGGCGTCGCACCCTCCTCTCGCGCGAAGGCGCGCAACTGCTCGCGGCACTCGGCAGCCAGGCGCTCGACCTGCCTGACCAGCCAGGGCTCCACGCGCGCGCTGTCCTCGATGGTCAGCTCTTCGCCCGAAATCCCCTCGGCCAGCAGGATGCCCTCGCGGCTGCGGTAGTCGGTCAGCCAGTTGGCCTGCAGCTGGACCACGGCCGACAGCACGACCGAGCGGGAGAAGGACCAGTCGAGGTAGTCGGCGTTCAGGCGGTCGACTAGGTCGCGCAGCCGGACCGGCCGGCCACGCGGCAGCCGCGCCACGGCGTGGGCAACGCGCAGGCCGGCGAAGGGGTCGCCGCTGTGGGCGACCACCGGCGGGTTGACGTTCGGATCGGGCAGGGCCGGCACGTCGCGCAGCTCGAGGCTCATGCCCGCCTCAACGCGGCTCCAGGCGGAGCGTGGTATTGAGGATCTCCTCGCGCACCATCGAGCGCGTGGAGGGATCGCCGGCGTACTTGCGCTCGAGCGCGCTGGAGCAGCGGGCCACCGATTCGTCGTCCGTGGCCGACAAGGCGCGGGCCTCCAGCCGGCGGCCGGCCAGCAGGACGGCGACATCGTCTGGCCGATCTACGGCGGCTTGGAACCAGCGCGCCCGCTCTCCTCGCCAGGAGCGGACGAACACCTCGCCCTCGTCGACCACGACCCAGATCGTCGTGTGCCTGACCGAGTCGTCCGGCAGAGCCGTCTCGATGCGGATCTCCCGCTCCCTGTCGAGCAGGGCCAGCGTGTTGTCATCGAAGCGGCGCTCGGTCATTGCTCCTCCTCGGCGTGCAGGTCAAGCCGCTCCTCCGAGGCTCCCGCTGGACCTCGGCGGATGGCCAGGTAGGAGCCGGCTGGGGCGGCGGCGAGGTGCGGCCGGACGAGCTGGGCGATACGGTCGGCATCGGGCCCCAGCAGCTGGATGCGCAGGTAGCCGCCTTCGAGCTCGTTGGTCTCGTGCGTGCCCGCGCCACTCTCGTCCAGCGTTTTCATGAGGCGGTCCTCCAGGCCGAAGATGTGCAACTGCTCGCGCTCGTTGAGCAGCTCGGGGTCGGACAGCCGGAGCAGGACCGTGACCGCCTGCCGGTCGTCGTCCGCCGCCGCAAGCTGATCGTCGGCCTCGGCTCGCGTGCCCACGAGCCGGCGCAGGAAGTCCATGCCCCTCAGCCTAACGGCGCAGCCGCGCCGATGCCCCGCTCGTTCCTAGAGCAGCTCGCCGTGGGCCGAGCCGGTCGGTTCGCCCTCGCGCGGCCGGGGCTCCTCGCCGGGTTTGTACTCGGGCTGCTCTCCGTTCGTCTGAGTTCCCGCCTCCACCACGGGCAGGGTCCGCTTCTCGCCCTCGATCGCGCCCACTCCGTAAGGCGTCCACTTGTCGGACCGCTGCAGCCTGTGCGCCTCGACGTTGCCCCGCGCGTGGATCTCCTCGAAGCCCTGCGGCTCGATCCACATCCGCTCGCCCTGGAGCAGCCCGTGCACGCCCGATTGGCCGGGCTCGGGCCGCGTGTTCTGGCAGGCCTGGCAACGGCTCTTGTCGTGGGGCCGGTAATCGAGCGGCTCCTCGTACGTCGTGATGTAGCCCTCGTAGTTACGCAGCACGACCTTGTGGTCTGAGTAGCTGATCAGGTAGTTGGGCATGACCGGGATCTTGCCGCCGCCGCCGGGCGCATCCACAACGTAGGTGGGGACCGCGTAGCCGCTGGTGTGTCCGCGCAGGCCCTCGATGATCTCCAGGCCCTTGCCGACGGGCGTGCGGAAGTGGCCGGATCCTTCGACGAGGTCGCACTGGTAGATGTAGTAGGGCCGCACGCGCATCTCGACCAGCCGGTGGACCAGCTCGCGCTGGACGTTGACGCAGTCATTGACGCCGGCCAGCAGCACCGACTGGTTGCCCACAGGGATGCCGGCCCGGGTCAGCCTGTCGACGGCCCGCGCCACCTCGGGCGTGATCTCCTGGGCGTGGTTGAAATGCAGGTTCATCCAGATCGGGTGGTAGCGGGCGAGCATCTCGCACAACTCGTCGTCCACGCGCTGGGGCAGGAAGACCGGCACGCGTGAGCCTATGCGGATGATCTCGATGTGCGGGATCTCGCGCAGGCCGCGGATGATCGACTCGAGCAGCTTGGGCGCCAGGGTCAGCCCATCGCCACCGGAGATCAGGACGTCGCGCACCTGCGGCGTGCGGCGCAGGTAGTCGAGCTGCGCCTCGTGCTCCTTGCGGTTGAAGTTCTGGGTGGGGTCGCCCACGATGCGCGAGCGCGTGCAGTAGCGGCAGTAGCTGGCGCACTGGGTGGTCACCAGCATCAGCACGCGGTCGGGGTAGCGGTGGACGAGGCCGGGCACAGGCGAGTGGCGGTCCTCGGCCAGCGAGTCCTCCATCATCGCCGTGAAGGCCTGCTGCTCCCGCCCGAGGGGGATGACCTGTCGGCGGATGGGGTCAGCGGGGTCGTCGGGGTCGATGAGCGAGATGAAGTACGGCGTGATGTCGACGCGGAACTTGTCCGGCGCGGAGAGCCCGTCGCGCTCCTCGTCGGTCAGGTTGAGGACCTGCTCGACCTCGGCCAGCTCGTTGACGCGCTTGGAGAGTTGCCAGCGCCAATCGTTCCATTTCTCGTCCGACACGTCCGCCCACAGCGGCGCGCGGCGGCTGACGGCGGGCCTGCCGTCTGCACCCAGGCGGCGGGCGGGATCGCGATTGTTGACGAACTCGGCCGGCTCCAGCGAGCTGTCCAAGCAGCCTCCTGAATAGTCGCTATGCAGTGTGCATAGCAGATGATATCCCCGGCGGGCGCCGGCCGGACATGGCGCGGCAGTACCCCTTTGGTAGACTCCGGCTCGATGGAACGCCTCAAGCAACTGGCCGTCGTCGTTGCGCTGCTGACCCTCGGCGCCGTGCTGGTAGGCCTGTTCCACAGCTTCCAGCTGCTGATCGCCAACCCGATCGCGCTGTTCGGCTCGATCTTCCTGGCCGGCCTGATGATGGCAATCTTCGTCAAGGTCGCACTCGTGCCGGAACGACGCTTCACCGGCTGGGCCCGCGGCCTGACCGGGCCCAACGGGCGCTGGCTGTTTCTGATCCTGCTGCTGGGCTGGGGTGCCGGCATGGCCTTCCTGGCCAGCCTGGGCCTGGGGCCGCAGCAGGCCGGCGCGCCGGCCTTCGTGGGCCTGTTCGTGGGCATCTTCCTGTTCATGGGCTTCATCTGGGCAGTCATCGGCGAGTGACGGCGCCGCCGGCCGCCAGCGCGCCGTGAAGTCGGTCACCGTCACGCTCGACGGCGAGGGCGGCCGATTCCTCGCCTCGGGCGGCCATCGCGGCCAGGTGGTGGTCATCAACGCGCCCAAGGAGGCTGCCGAGTCCCGTGCCCCGACGGGCTTCAGTGCAAGCGAGTTGCTGCTCGCGTCGGCGGGCGCCTGCTCGGCCTGGGACGTGCTCGAGATCGTGCGCAAGCGTCGCCAGGGGCTGTCCGGCCTCGAGGTCACCGTCGAGGGCGAGCAGGCCGCCGAGCCACCCTGGCAGTACGAGCGAATCACGCTCCACTTCCGGCTGGGCGCCGAGGGCCTGGAGCGGGGCGTGCTGGAGCGGGTCATTCGCCTGAGCTGCGTGCGCTATTGCTCCGTGCTGGCCACGCTCAAGGGTGTGGCCACGATCGCGGCCACGCTCGAGCTGATCGACGCGACCGGACAGAGCTTCGGTCGCCGGCCGATCAGCCTGGCCCTGGAGCCCGCCGAGCAGCTTGAGGCGGAGTCCGGCCTTGGACCGGAGGCTGTTCCACTGGCGGACGAGGGCGAGACCTAGACGGTCCGTAGGCTTGAAGCGTCGCCGATCCTCGCCTGCAGGTGCGGGCTGCAAGCCGGTGGGCCATCTCGCCGGTCCCGCCGTCGGCGCGTTGGGCCCACAGGCCGCATGCTTCCCCGCAGGTGACCGCCTGACCCGATGAACCTCTTTCACCGCCTTGGCTCTTTCTGCGCGCGCCGCCGCCGCCTGGTGGGGGCGGCCTGGCTGCTGCTGTTGCTGGTCGCCCTCCCGCTGGCTCCGCAGTTGCCCGGGGCGCTGCGCGCGGGTGGGTTCTCGACGGACGACCTGGAGGCCTCGCGCGCCCGGCACGTGCTGGAGGAGGAGCTGGGCGCCTCGCCCTCGGCGATGGTCATCCTGCTCCAGAGCCAGACCGAGGCGCGCGCCGGCGAGCCGGTCTTCGAGCTGGCCGCGGCGCAGGTTCTGGCCGAGGTGCCCCGCGCCGAGCACGTCACCGGCCTGCTGACCCATCACCTCTCGCCGCGCCAGGTCTCGGCCGACGGGCGGACGGTCTATGCCATCGTCACGCTCGACCTGCCACCCGACGATTCCCCCCAGGCCCTCGAGCCGCTGCAAGCCGCGCTGCGCGAAGTGCCCGGCATGACCGCCCGGCTGGCCGGCGGGCCGGCCTTCTACGGCGACATCCAGGTGCTGTCCGAGCGGGACCTGCAGCGCAGCGAGCTGATCTCGCTGCCCCTCGCGGCGCTGTGCCTGCTGCTCGTGTTTGGCAGTGTCGTGGCGGCGGGCGTGCCCATCGTGGTTGGCGGCACGGCCGTGGTCGTGGCGCTGTCCGTCGTCTTCCTGGTGGCCAGCGCCACGCCGATGAGCATCTTCGTGCTCAACCTGGCCACGCTGCTGGGCCTGGGGCTGGGGGTGGATTACGCGCTGCTGCTGACGAGTCGCTTTCGGGAGGAGTTGCGCGAGCGAGGCGGTGGCTGGCTGCCAGAGGGCGGACAAGACCGCCAGGCGATCGACGAGGCCGTCGCCGCCACGGTGGCGACGGCCGGCCGAGCGGTCTTCTTCAGCGGCCTGACGGTGCTGCTCGGCCTGATCGGGCTGATCCTCTTCGACTTCATGGTGCTGCGCTCGGTAGGCATCGCCGGCGCACTGGTGGTCGGCCTGGCCGTCGCGGCGGCGACCACCCTCTTGCCGGCCGTGCTGGCCTTCCTGGGCCCGCGGGTGGACAGCCTGCCCATCCGCCGCCGGCGCCGGGCCGAGGGCTCGGACGAGGGCGGCTGGGCGCGCCTGGCGCGCCGGGTGATGGATCGCCCGCTGCTCTTCTTCGTGCCCACGCTGGCCTTCCTGCTGCTGCTCGGAACACCCTTCCTGCACGTCCGCTTCAATGCCCCCGACGCCACCATCCTGCCACCCGAGGTGCCCTCCCGGCAGGCCTACGACCTGCTCGCGCGGGAGTTCGGCGAGGGCGAGTTCGCGCCGCTGGTGGTGGCCGTGCGCACCCCCGGCCCGGCCACCGCGACGGCCACCGTGGGCGCGCTGTACGACTACTCGCGCCGCCTTGCCGCCGACCCACGGGTGACCCGCGTGGAGGGCCTGGTGGACGTCGATCCGCGGCTGGGCCGCGAGCAGTACCAGCTGCTCTACGGCGCGCCGGGCGGCCCGGGCGACCGCTTCGTGGCCGACGTGTTGCGCCGCACCACGCGCGGCGACCTGACCGCCTTTACGCTGTACACGCCCTACGGGCCCAATCGCACGGAGGCGCAGGCGCTGGTGCGCGACTTGCGCGATCCGGCCTCAGTGCTGGCGCCGCCGGCGGGGGTGAGCGTGCTGATCGGCGGCGGCGCGGCGGAGGTGGGCGACGTGGTCAACCGCATCGCGGCCGACTTCCCGCGCTCGGCTGCCTTCATCCTGCTGAGCACCTTCCTCGTGCTGTTCGTGTTGCTCCGCTCGCTGGTGCTGCCGATCAAGGCAATCGTCGTCAACGCACTCTCGATCACGGCGGCCTTTGGGGCGCTGGTGTGGGTCTTCCAGGACGGCAACCTGTCGGCGCTGCTCGGCTTCCAGCCGCTGGGCTTCGTCGAGACGACGCTGCCGGTCATCCTGTTCTGTGTCCTCTTTGGCCTGTCGATGGACTACGAGGTGTTTTTGCTCAGCCGCATGAAGGAGGTCTACGACAAGACCGGCGACAACCGCGAGGCCGTCGCTAAGGGCATGGAGCGGAGCGGGCGCATCGTGACCAGCGCCGCGCTGATCGTGGTGGTCGTGGCCGGCTCCTTCGCCTTCGCCGACATCGTGCTGATCAAGGCTCTCGGGCTGGGCGTGGCCATCGCCGTGGCGCTCGATGCGACCGTCGTCCGCGCCCTTCTCGTGCCCTCGACCATGCGCCTGCTGGGCGACCGCAATTGGTGGCTGCCGCAGCGCCTGCGACGCTTCATCTCGACTGGCCTGCACCTGCCTGAGACGGCCAGGCTCTCGCTGCTCGCGGTGGTCGTGCTGGCCGTGGCACTGCTGGCCGCCTGCTCACCCTCCGGGCGCATCCTGGCCAACGAGCCTGCTGCGCGCCCTTCGCCGCCTGCCTTGACCCCCACGCCCCAGCGCCCGCCCGACCCCCAGCCGGTCAGCCTGCCGGCTGACGAGGCGCCCCATAACCGGCTGACCGAGTGGTGGTACTACACCGGCCACCTGGAGGCCGGCGACGGGCGCAGCTTCGGCTTCGAGTTCGTCATCTTCCGCGCCGAACGCGGCTCGTTCCCCGTCACCTGGGCGTCCCACCTGGCCCTGACCGACGAGCAGGGCGGCCGATTCCTGTACGACCAGCGCTCCGAGATCGGGCCACAGGTGGACGTCGTCGCGGCGGCCGGCACGCCCGGCGGCTTCAGCCTGGCCATCAGCGGCGGCGACCCGCTGAGCGCCATCCTCGGCCTCGACGACTTCGGGGCGGCTGGCGCGGACCCGCCCGGCGGCGGCGAAGCGGACCCGCCCCAGGCTGGCGCCGGCGTGCCCTGGCGGATGAGCGGGGTGCTGGGCCAGGACCAGCTGTCGGCGGCGACGGAGGAGTTCGGGCTCGAGCTGGCGCTGTCGGCCACCCGTGACGAGCCGGTGCTGCACGACGGCGACGGCTGGGTGAACTTCGGTCCGGCCGGCGCCTCGTACTACTACTCCTGGCCGCGGATGCATGCGACGGGCACGCTCACCTACGAGGGGCAGGACCTCGCCGTCGAGGGCACGTCCTGGTTCGACCACCAGTGGGGTGACTTCATCGCCGTCGGCGGCGGCGGCTGGGACTGGTTCGCGGTGAACCTCGATGACGGCACGGACCTGACCATCTCACTGGTGCGCGACACGCAGGGCAACTTCCCGCTGGTCTACGGCACGCTGGTGAGGCCGGATGGCGGCGTGGTGCACCTGCCTGCCGATGAGCTGAGCGTCGAGGTTCTCGCCCACTGGACCAGCCCGGCGACCGGCGCGACATATCCGGCCCAGTGGCACATCACGGTGCCCGCCGAGCAACTCGAGATCACCCTTACGCCCACGCTGGCCGACCAGGAGCTCGACACGCGGCCCACGACGGGCGTCATCTATTGGGAGGGGTCGCAGCTGGTCGAGGCGACGCGTGGCGGCTCCCCGCTGGGCGGCAAGGCCTACGTCGAGCTGACGGGCTACGCGTCCGCGCCGGCAGGCGCCGGGCCGTCGAGCTCGCCTTCGCCCTGAGACCCCAGCCGCGCGAGCTGCCGCTCGATGCGCTGCGCGATGCCGGCGGCCTCTTTGTGCAGGAAATACTCCCGGGCGGCGCGGAGCTCGGCCACCGCCGCGTCGGCGCCGCGTGCCTGGAGCAGGACATCGGCCAGCTGCTCGCGCGCCCAGCCACCGATGATGCTGTACTCCGAGGCATCAGCCAGGGCCAGAGCTTCGTCGGCGCTCGCGGCCGCGTGCTCGAGCTCGCCGCGCCGGGACAGGATCAGGGCTCGCGCAACCTTGGTGCCGATGATCGCGGAGACATCGTCGCTGGCCGTCAGCGCTTCCGCCCGTACGCAGAGCCCCTCGGCTTCGTCGAAACGCCCAAGCCGGTGGAGCGCGATGGCCATGTCGGCGTAGGACGTCGACAGCATCGCCTGTTCACCCATCGCTTCGAGCGCCTCGGCGCCATCACGCAGCACACGCTCCTGCGCGGCGTAGTCGCCGCTCGCCCACTCGACCATGCCGGCCCACTGGCTCGAGCCCGCCACGTGAGCCGCCCGCCCGAGTTCGCGCAGAATGTCGCGGCTCTGCGCCACTAGCCGCCGTCCCTCGGCGCTGTGTCCCTGCAGTGCCAGAGCGCGCCCGATGACGCCCGTCGCCTGAGCTTCGGGCAGGCGGCGGCCCAGGCTCTGAGCGCGCTGCAGGATCGCCTCCGCCTCGTCCACGATGCGCGACAAAGGCTCGTCGCTCCAGAGTGCGCTCGCCGTGAAACTCATGCGGGCCTGAAGCTCGAGACGGTCGTCGCCGATCTGGGTGGCATGGGCCAGGGCCTTCCGGGCCGCTACACCTTCCGCCTGCAGGTGGCCCAGGTAGTAGTGGATTTCGCCCAGCGTGGTCCAGGCCTCGGCGGCACCGCGGTGGTCGCCCAGCTGCTCGAAAGCGCCGATGGCGGCCTCGACCAGTGGCCGGCCGCGTTCGACAGCGCCTTCCGGGTTCAAGAAGTAGCCGTAGTTGACGCGCCGCACGATCGCGCGCCAACGCGTCGCCGCCAGCCCGAGACCATCGGCCTGCTCCACGGCCTGTCCAAAGAGCTCGTCCGCCCTGGCCAGGTCGCCGCTCTCGGCCGTCGCCGTCGCGAGCTCCAGCAGCGCCTCGGCGCGGCCGGGGTCGTCCACCGGCAGCAGCGCACTGGCGCGCTCCATCAGCTTGCGTGCGCCCGGCACGTCACCACGGTCCGCGGCGCGCTGGCCGGCCGCTGCCAGGCGCAGGCCAGCGCGCCGGGCGAGATCGCCTGCCTCCTCATCGACGGGCCCTAGCTCCGATCGATAGCGGAAGGCCTGCTCGAGGTGGTACCCGATGACCTCCTCGTACTCGGCGACGCGCTCACCCGCAACACGCTCGAGCCAGCCCGCGAAGCGTTCGTGCAGCGCGAAGCGCTCCCCCTTGGGCAGAGCGTCGTAGGCCGCGTCGCGAATGAGCAGGTGGCGGAAACGGAAGGCGTCGTCGCCGGCGAAGTCGGAGCGGTCGGGCCGGACCAGCTCCTTGCGCACCAAGCCCAGCAGCGACGGGCCGACCTCCGGCCGCATGCTCTCCGGCGCCAGTTCCGCAACCGCGCCACGCCAAAAGACCTTGCCTACGACGGAGGCCCGTTCGATCACGCGCCGCTCGGCGGCGGCGAGCCGGTCGATACGCGCGGCCAGCAGCGAGCGGATCGTCTGCGGCACGGCGACACGGTCCAGGTCGCCCACGACCAGCCACTGACCGTCGCGCTCCAGCAGCACTCCCTCGTCGACGAGCATGGCCACGAACTCTTCGACGAAGAGCGGGTTTCCCTCCGCCGCCGCCGCGATGCGCGTCAGGACGGAGCGGGCCAGCGTCACCGCTCCCAGGAGGTTGGCGATCAACTCGGCCACGTCGTCCTCGGCCAGCGGCTCCAGTAGGACGGTCGAGGCGTGCAGCTTCCCGCCCGCCCACGTGGGGCGCAGCTCCAGCAGCTCGGGCCGGGCGACGCAGAGAAGCAGGATGGGCGCCTCGCGCGACCAGTCGGAGATGTGCTCGAGCAGGTCCAGGAAGGTCGGCTCGGCCCAGTGGATATCGTCGAAGACGAGGACAAGCGGGCCCTCGCGAGCCAGTAGCTCGAGGAAGCACCGCACGCCCCAGAAGATCTCCTCCGCGGCTGCCCCTTCCCGGGTGAGGCCGACACAGGCGGCAACGTGGCGGGCGATCACCGGGCCGTGCTCGTCGGCGCCCGCCAGTCGCTCGATGCGCTCGCGAGCCGCCTCCGCCGAGTCGCCCTCTTCAATGCCCGCGGCCTGCTTCACCACCTCGGCCAGCGGCCAGAAGGTGATGCCCTCGCCGTAGGGCAGGCATCGTCCGCGCAGGACGCGGGCTCCCGCCCTGACTCCGCTCAGGAACTCGTGGACCAGCCTCGACTTGCCGACTCCTGCCGGCCCCAGGAGCGTGAAAAGGACGCATGTGCGATCCGCGACGGCACGCTCGAATGCCTCGTCCAGCAAGCGCCGCTCGCGCACCCGCCCGACCAGGGGCGAGTCGAGGTGGCGCGCGCGACCGGCCGCCTCCGGGCTGACCGATGTGAGCCGCCAGGCACGCACGGGGCTGGACTTGCCCTTCAGCGACAGCGGCTCGACCTCGTGGGCCGTGACGGCGTCGCGCACCAGCCGGTAGGTTTCCTCGCCGATCAGCGTCTCCGCCGGCTCGGCGGCGGTCTGCAGCCGCGCAGCCACGTTGACCGCGTCGCCCGTGACCAGCGTCTCGGTCGCGGCGCCGTTGCCGGCCACGACCTCGCCGGTGTTGATGCCGATGCGCACCTCGATCGCGGCGCCCCAGTCTTGGCCCAACTCCCCGTTCAGGCGGTCGATGGCGCTGCGCAGCTCGGCCGCGGCGCGGACGGCGCGAAGCGCGTCGTCCTCGTGCAGGACCGGGTGCCCGAAGACCGCCATGACTGCATCGCCGATGAACTTCTCGACCGTGCCGCCGTGTCGCTCGAGCACCCGGCGGAGCGCCTCGAAGTAGCGCGCCATGATGGCGCGCATCGTCTCTGGATCGCGCTGCTCGCCCAAGCGTGTCGAGCCGACTACGTCGCAGAACAGCACGGTTACCACCTTGCGCCGATGCACCTGGGTTGAAGGCGGGATGCCGAGGGAGCCGGCGCAGTTTCCACAGAAGCGGAAACCGGACGGATTCTCTGTGCCGCAGCGGGGGCAACTGACCATCGCGCGCAGTGTATGCGCCGCGATGGCACCGAAACGCGCCCACGAGAAGCGGCCCGATCCGGGCGCTCCGCTCGAGGGCCGGCCCATGCGGCGACGCGGTGGGGATGGCCAGCCTCTATGCTTGCCGACGGTGAGAGGAGGCGCATGACCCGTCCAACAGGCGACGCCCCGCGCCGCTGGGATCTTGACTGGCAGCCGCTGCGCGGGATCGGCCGTCCCGAGCGCGATCCGCCGTCGCTGGAGGCGTCCTACGCCGAGCTGCCGCTGCGGGCCGTCGCCTTCGGCATCGACGTGCTGCTGGTCTGGCTGATCTTCCAGCTGATGACCCAGGCCCGCTCGCTGCTGGTGCTGTGGTTCACCCGCGACGACGCGGCGGCCAACGACTCGGCGCTGGTAGTCAGCGGGCTGGGGCTGTTGTTGACCATCGCGCTGGTGACGCTGCTGGCGGTCTACTTCTGGCGCGTCTTCCGCGCCACTCCGGGACAGATGGCCCTGGGCCTATTCGTCCTCGAGCGGGGCAGCGGGTTGCGCCTGCGGCGCCGGAGCGCCTTCGTGCGCTGGCTGCTGCTGTACGCCCCGCTGGTGGCGCTGCTCTCCTACACCGCGTTGATCGACGCCCTCTTCCGCTCGCGCGTGCTGGTCGACGCCGACCCGCTACTGGTCGCCTCGGCGGCCTACTTCGTGCCTTTGGCCTGGTACCTCGTGCTGAGCCTGTCGGTCGTGCTCGAGAAGCGCCGCGGGCGCGGGCTGCACGACCGGCTGGCCGGCTCGGTCGTCGTCCGACGCGAGGGTCCGCCCGCCTAAGCCGGCCGGTTGAGCACCAGAAAGAGGGCCAGCACCAGCGCGCCCAGCAGCACGACTCCGACGAGAGTCATGTTCAGGGCGACGGTGGGCGAATAGGTCCCGCCCGACAGCTCGCGGCGCGCGCGCAGGAACGACCACGCTCCGCCCAGTGCGATGAAACCGCCGAACAGGACGAGCGCCACGCCGGCCAGCGCTTCCAGGGCGCCGATCGGACCGCCCTGGAGGGCCAGCCGATCGACGATGAAGCCAAGCCCGATGATCGTCAGGGCGGTGCGCACCCAGGCCAGCAGCGTCCGCTCGTTGGCCAGGTGATCGCGCGCCGAGGGCGGCTCGATGCCGTGCTCGCTCAACCGGTGACCAGCTCGCCGCCGTCGATGCCCAGCACGTTGCCGGTAATCCAGTGCGTGCCCTCGCCGGACAGCGTCACGATGGCGCGGGCCACGTCATCGACCGTGGTCATGCGGCCCATCGGGTTGCGCTGCGTGGCGTAGTCGATCAGCTCCTGCGCCTCCGGGATCTGGCGCAGGGCGGGCGTGTCGGTCACGCCGGCCCGGATGGCGTTGACGGTCACGCCGCTGCCGTTGCGCGCGAACTCCATGGCCAGCTGCCGGCAATGCGACTCGAGGGCGGCCTTCGCCGCGCTGACCGCCCCGTAGCTGGCAACGACGCGCACAGAGCCCTCGCTGGTCATGGCGTAGACCTTCGAGCCCTCGCCGAAGAGCCCAGCCCGCCAGGTGTCCTGGGCCCAGTAGACGAGGCTGTTGGCCATTACGTCGAGCGTCATGTCCATGTTCCTGCGTGTGATGCCCGCGCCGGCTTCGGCGGCGAGGAACGGCTTCAATGTTCCGAAGGCCAACGAGTGAAGCATCACCCGCACGAAGGGCAGGCCGGCACCGGCCTGCGCGAAGCGCTCCTTCAGCTCGCCCACCACTCGCGCGCGTTGCTCGTCGTCGGCGGCATTGACGTTGAAGAAAAGCTGTTGCCGGCCGAAGCCATAGATACGCTCCTTGATCGACTCGACGCGCTCGAGGCCCTGGCGCCGATCCAGGTGCACGCCGCAGATGTCGTAGCCGGCGGCGGCCAGCGCCAATGAGGTGGCTTCACCGAAGCCGCTGCTGGCCCCCAGGATCAGCGCCCAGCGCTGGCGGTCGTCGGGCATCTGGGGTCTCCTGTGGGTGGGCTTGGGCGCGGCTGAGTCTAGCAAGCCGGCGCTGCCCCATATCATCGGACCCATGGATCGAAGACTGACGCTGCTGACCGTCCACGCCCATCCTGACGACGAGACCATCTCGACCGGCGGCGTCATGGCCCGCTACGCCGCCGAGGGCCTGCGCGTGGTCTGCGTGACCTGTACCGGCGGCGAGCACGGCGAGATCGTCGTGCCCGAGCTTGACACTCTCGAGAACCACGCCCGGCTGGCCGATATCAGGAGTGAGGAGCTGGCCCGCGCGCTGGCCCACCTGGGGTCGATAGAGCACCACTACCTGGGCTACGTCGACTCCGGCATGATGGGCACGCCCGAGAACGACGCGCCGGACAGCTTCTGGCAGGCCGACTTCGACGAGGCGGTCGAGCGGCTGCTGCGCATCGTGCGCGAGGTCCGCCCACAGGTGATGGTGGGCTACAACGACTTCGGTGGCTACGGGCATCCCGATCACATCCGGGCCGCGCTGATCACGAAGGCTGCCTTCGAGCGCGCCGGCGCCGATGGCCAGCCGCCGCTGAAGCTGTACGAAACCGTTTTCAGCATGTCGCGCCGCGAGGAAATCCGGGCCATCGCCGAGCAGCGCGGCGCCGAACCGTGGTGGCTGCCCAAGCCCGACGAGAGCGAGGAGGAACGCCGCCAGCGCGAGGGCTTCATGGCGCGCATGGCGGAGGCCCAAGGCCCGCTGACCACCAGCGTTGATGTCAGCACCCACCTCGATGCGAAGCACGCCGCCCTGCGCGAGCACGTCACCCAGCTTTCGGCCAAGTCGACGTTCCTGGCCCTCACGCCCGACGATTGGCGTGAGCTGATGCCCAGCGAGGACTTCACGCTGCGCGAGTCGCGTATAGGCGTGCGCATCCCCGAGGACGACCTCTTCGCCGGTCTCCGCTGAACCCGCTCAGTAGGGCAGCAGGCCCTCGGAGGCGGCCCGCATGCGCCTGATCACGCGCTCGCCGCCGGCGTCGCGCTCGAGCAGATTGGGCTGGACGTGGTCGACGATCAGCGTGGGGTGCAGCCGCAGCTGGACGAGGCGGTCGCCCTGGAAGGTGAACTCGACGATGACGCCCTGCATGGTCGGCTCCGACCAGGGCTGGTCGAACGCCAGGTTACCCAGCGAGTAGAACACCAGCGCGTCGCCGATCTCCTCGACGGAGCCCACCCAATGCGAGTGGCCGCCCAGCACGAGGTCGGCGCCGGCCTCCACCCAGCGCGCGGCCAGCAGCCGCTGGCCCGGGCTGGGCGTGGCGCGGTACTCGCGACCCCAGTGCGGCACGACCACGACCACGTCCACCTGCGCCGCCAGGCGCCTGATTTCGCGCACCAGCCAGTTGCCGCTGCACGGCGCGGCGCCGGCGCGGGCGGGGCCGGCGATGCGTCCCAGGCTGGTGCAGGCGAGCACGGCCACGCTGCGCTGGCCGGCCTGCACGACGGCCGGCCGGGTGGCCTGCTCGACGTCCATGCCAGCACCGGCGAAACGTATGTCGCGCCGCTCGAGGTGTCGGCGCGTGTCGGCGATGCCCTGTGGACCGGCGTTGTGGATGTGGTTGTTGGCCAGCGACAGAACGTCGAAGCCGGCGCGCTGCACGCCGTCGAGCAGGCGCGGATCGCCGCTGAAGCTGAGGCTGAAGCGGAAGCGCGGTCCCAGCCGATGGAAAACCGGATCGTCGACGGCCGCCGCCTCGAGATTGGCCAGGGCCAGGTCGGCCTCGCTGAACAACCGCCTGACGGCGCCGGCGTTGCCGCTGCTCTCCCACTCCGGCACGCGATGGCCCAGGTCCGAGCAGCAACGGCGACCCGTGATGCGCACCGAGCCGCCATCCCACGGCCAGTCGACGCCTTTGTCCAGCGTGGTCACGTGGTAGGCCATCCAGCGGTCGAGCTGGATGTCACCACCGGCGACCATCGTCCAGTTGTCGGCCTGGCGCCACTCCCCGATGTCCTCCGGAGCGGCGGGCACGACCAGTGGCCACTCGGCCAGGTCCTCGAGCCGGTCGTTGTTGAAGAGGGATACGCCATCGACCGCCAGCGCGCGCACGGCGGGCGTCACGTCGGTCAGGCGGAGCAGGCCCAGCGCCCCGTCGCGCACGGCGCGTCGCACCGTCGCGGCATCGCCGGTCACCACCCCGGCGTGGGGGCTCACACCCAGCGCGTCGGCCAGCGCCTGGCGGTCCTGCGCCGGCAGCGCCACACTCGCAAAGGCGCTGCTCCGGCCGGCCAGCGCGGCGCGTAACCCGTCCAGGCTGATATCGCTCAGGGGCGACCAGAAGTCGACCACCGGCACGACCGCCAGGCCGTCCACGCCGGCGACCAGGGCGGGCGTGGGGGCCGGCGAAACAGCCGGCGCGGGCGATGCGGTGGCGGCCGGACCGGACGGCGGAGATGGACTGGAGGCCGGACCGGGCATCGCCGTTTCGTCCGGCTGGCGGGAGGGCGAAGCGGCAGCGGCCGGCGGGCTGGGGCTTGCGTCCGCCGATCGGGGAGGGTCGCCGGAGAGGCTGGCCGCCGCGGCACCAAGCAGCAGCAGGGCGGCGAGCCCCAGGAGCACGGCGTAGAGCGCGATGTTGCGCCGGCCGGCCGGCCGCGGCGGCGCGTTTCGATCGGGTGTTATGTCAGCCCCTCCGCCGCGCATGGTAGGCCCAAAGAGGTGTTCCTGCGCCGCCCGGCGGCGCGTATCCTGCCGGGCCATGGCAGGCCCAGCAGCACCGGCTATCGCGCAAGGTGCCCAGCGGCTCTCCCTCGCGGAGGAGCTGGGGCGGGACATCAACAGCGCCCTGCGGCGCTTGCCGGCGTGGCTCTTCCTGGGTTGCCTGGCCCTGGGTGCCATCATCCAGGTCTGGCGCGGCGGCCCCGATCGGCTGCCGTTGGTGGCCCTGCTGGCAATCGCCTGCGTCTTCTACGGCTTCATTGGCTGGTTCGCCGGCCGCAGTCCGCGCGCCAGCCCAGAGCCCGACCCGGTCCGGGCCCCGCGCGCCGAACTGACCGCCGCGATCCTGGCCTATGTCGGTTTGGCGGGCTACTACTTCGGCTTCGGCCTGCTGCCGCTGTTCCTGGGCGGCATCGGCGCCATGTTGGGAATCTGGCTGGCGGTCCGTTACCGGCCAGCCGATTTCGGCTGGCTGCTGCGCGACTGGCTGCCCTTTCTGCCGCTGATGCTGGCCGTCGCCATCCCGCGCTTCCTGATCGTGGGGCCCGCGATGCTGGTCAACCTGCACTGGGGACTGCTGAGCGGCATCCTTCAGCAGTTGCTGCTGCAGGTCGGCCTGCTGGCTCGGATCGAGGCCGTCAGCCGCCGCTCGGACGTCGCCGTCGTGCTGGCCGCGCTGGCCTTCGCCGTGGTGCACGCCGGCCACAACATCCCGCAGGCCGGCGGCGACAGGCTGCTCGCGCTTTCGGCCACGCTCGTTCTGCAGGCGCCCATTGGCCTGGCCTTCTGCATTGCCTTCCTGCGCCACCGCTCGCCGATCGCGCTGGGCATCGTGCACGGCCTGATCATCAGCCAGTAGGGGAGTGGCGGACCCGACCGGATTCGAACCGGCGATCTCCAGCGTGACAGGCTGGCATGTTGGGCCGCTACACCACGGGTCCGGGAACGGCGAAAGGTCAGGATAGCAGGGGGCCGCCCCCTTGTCAGTCGGGCGTCTCGTTGCTCAGTGAATCTGTCAGCCCTAACTGCTCAGTGACTTTGTCAGTCTCCGCAGATGGAGACGACGATCACGATGAGCGCGAAAGAGCAGCGGCGAGCGTGGGTCCTGACGAAGGTGTTGAAGGGTGAGCGAACGATGGCCGAGGCCGCCGAGGCACTGGCGCTCTCAGAGCGTCAGCTGTGGCGGCTGCGGACAGCCTTCGAGCGCGCGGGGCCGGCCGCTCTCGTGCATGGCAACCGCGGACGCGCCTCGCCGCGACGGCTCGACGACGAGCTGCGGCTGACGATCGTCGATCTGGTGCGCAAGCGCTACCACGGGATCAACGACTGTCACCTGGCCGAGCTGCTGGCCGAGC
>DATKBB010000004.1:0-3949 GCA_035514295.1 Candidatus Limnocylindria bacterium
GGCACCACCTTCGTCCCGGATGGCGTGGGCGAGAGGCTGCTGGAAGCACTCTCCGCCGCGCGCAGCGCGCCCGCCTCATGAGCAGGGCGCTGCCCGTCCTGGACCTGGTGGCGCCCAACGCACCGCCGCGCCCGCCGCTGGAGCGGCCGGCCATGCCAGAGGCCCTGGCCGAGTTCGCCACTGACGACCTGGCCCTGCCCAGCTTCCACGTCTGGACGCTGGGCTGTCAGATGAATCGCTCCGACTCGGAGGAGATGGCCGGTGCGCTGGCCGCCGCCGGCTGCCGCGAGACCTCCGAGATGGACGACGCGGACGTGCTGGTCATCAACACCTGCGCCATCCGCGAGGCGGCCGAGCAGAAGGTGATCGGGCGGATGGGCCACCTTGCCCGTCTCAAGCAGGCAAACCCCGCGCTGCGGGTGGTGCTCACTGGCTGCTCGGTGCGCGCCGATAACAGCGCGTCGCTGCGCCGCCGCTATCCCGCGGTGGACATCTTCCTGCGCCCGGACGAGGAACCCGAGCTCGTCCATCGGCTGGGCCTGGCCGGCGCGACGGCTCCCGGTGCGCTGTCGGCCGGCTTCCAGCGGGTCGGTCGGTCGATCAGCGCTACGGCTGACCTGTTGCCTGCCACCCGGGCGTCGGCGGTCGAGGCTGACTTCGTGCGGCGCGAGAGCCGCATCTCGGCCTGGTTGCCGGTCATCTACGGCTGTGACAAGACCTGCACCTACTGCATCGTGCCCTTCTCGCGCGGCCCGGAGCGCAGCCGGCCCTTCGGCGACGTGGTGGAGGAGGCGCGCCGGCTGGCCGCCGCAGGCTACCGCGAGGTCACATTGCTGGGCCAGAACGTCAACTCCTACGGCCACGACCTGCCGGCCGAGGCGCGCTTCGGTGACATACACGCGGAACGCCACCTGGGTCGGCGCCTCGCCCTCGACGGCAAGCCGGACATCGCGGCGCTGCTGCGCGCGATCGACGAGCTGCGTACGGCCGACGGCGCGCCGGCCATCCCCCGCCTGCGCTTCGTCACCTCCCATCCGTGGGATCTGTCCCCGCGGCTGATCTCGGCCATGGCCGACTGCCCGTCGGTCTGCGAGCACCTGCACCTTCCCGTCCAGTCGGGCGACGACGCGGTGCTGCGCCGGATGGGCCGGCAGTACACCGTCGAGCCCTACCTGGCGCTGGTCGAGCAACTCCGCGCCGCGGTGCCGGGCATCAGCCTGACGACGGACGTCATCGTCGGCTTCTGCGGCGAGACAGAAGAGCAGTTCGAGAACACGCTGGAGCTGCTGCGCCGCGTGCGCTTCGAGCAGGTCTTCGCCGCCGCCTATTCGGTGCGGCCCGGCACACCTGCCACGCGCCTGGCCGACGACGTGCCGCGCGAGGAGAAGAAGCGCCGCCTGCAGGCCCTGCTCGAGCTGCAGGAAGGAATCGGCCACGAGGTCAACCGAGGCTGGCTGGGGCGAACGACCGAGGTCCTGGTAGACCAGCTTCGCCCACCGCCCGCCCACGATCACCAGGGCGCCGGTGTGCCTCGGCTGGCCGGCCGCAACCGCCATGGCAAGCTGGTCCACTTCGACGGCTCTCCCGAGCTGCTGGGCGGGCTCGTGAACGTGCTCGTCGAACGGGCCGGTCCGTATGCCCTCGTGGGATCGCTCGCTGTCTGACGGGGCGCTGCCGCCGCTGATCGTCGTCTGCGGTGCCACGGCAACGGGCAAGACCGGCCTGTCGCTCGCTCTCGCCGAGCAGTTGCCGGGAGCCGAGATCGTCAGCGCCGACTCGCGCCAGGTCTACCGCGGAATGGACATCGGCACGGCCAAGGTGTCCGCGGCGGACAGGCAGCGCGTGCCGCACCACTGCCTTGACCTGGTAGAGCCCGACCAGCCCTTCAGCGCGGGAGAGTATCGCCGGCACGCCCTGCAGGCTCTGGCGGGGATCGCCGAGCGAGGCGGCGTGGCCCTGCTTGTCGGTGGGACGGGGCTCTACGTGCGAACCGTGGCGCGCAACCTGCCGCTCGAGGAGACGGCCACCGATCCGGAGCTGCGAGCACGGCTCGACGCGCGCCTGGCAGGGGAGGGGCTGGCCGTGCTGTCGGACGAGCTGAAGCGCCTGGCCCCCACGGTTGCCGGCTCGACGGACCTGGCCAATCCTCGCCGCGTGGTTCGCGCTCTCGAGCGTGCCACGCTGCACGGCGATCGCCTACCTCCGGCGCCGGCCGGCTACCCCGGGCCGTCATTCTGGCTGGGCCTGACCGCAGCCTATGGCGTGCACAACCGCTGGATCGCCGCACGAGCTGCCTGGCAATTCGACAACGGCTTACTCGAGGAAGCGACAGAAATGCGCAGCCGCTTCGACCCCGATCTGCCGGCGTTCAGTGCCTTCGGTTACCGCGAGGCGTTCGCCGTGCTCGACGGTACGCTGACGCGCGAGGCGGCACTTGCTCAGACGATCACCCGCACGCGCCAGTTCGCGCGCCGCCAGGGCACCTGGTTCCGCTCGGAGCCGGACGTCACCTGGCTGGATGCGGCTGCGGACCCCTTGCCCGCGGCACTGGCCCAGGTGGAGGCGTTCCTCCGCCCCTATGACCGCGTTGCGGCCCGGATCAGGCCAACGTAGTACGAGGCGTTACGTGTCACGTCGGCGTAGTCGCTCGGGCGCAGGCTGCCCGTCTCGTTGTAGCGCGCCACGAAACGCTCGCCGGCCTTGCGGCCATCGCTCTGGCCGAGCCCGCTGGAGAAAGGGATGAAGACGACCGAGTCGAGATACGTCGAGACTCGGAACTCGCGGCCCGTAACCGTGCGCAGGGTCGCGCCCTCGTGCTCGCGTGCCAGATCAAGAAGCTCCTCGTACGTCATGCCGTGGGCCAGCCTATGCCCGCCGCGGCCGCCTATAAGCCGCGGACGTCGAGCTCTTCGATGACCTCGTCGACGCCGCTGACGCGGCTGACCACCTCGACCACGTTGTAGGTGTCGTCGACATCGTCGACCACGCCGCGCAGGGCAACCGTCCGGCCGCGCGTGCCTATGGAGACGCTGTCGGCGTAACGACTGGTCGCCGCATCGGCGCGCAACGCCTCTCGCACGCGCGCCGACATCTCGTCTTCACTGCTCAGCGCCGTCGAGCGATGGTTCTCGTCGTAGGGCTCGTCGGTGGCCGTAGCACCGAAGCCGGCCGCCACTTCGGCGCCCTGCGGGTCGTCGCTGGGCACGACCGGTGGATCGGTGGGCGGCACGTAGGTCATGCCCTCCTCGGCCGCCACGTCGGGGTTGGAAGTCTCGCCGGCGCGCAGCTCGAGCTCGGTCAGCAGTTCAAGGTTCTCGGCGACCGGCTCCTGGGGCAGGTCGTCGTGAACGCCGGCCTCCAGCTCGCCTTCGTAGACATCGGTGTCTGTCAGCTGGCCAAGGTCGTCGACCTCGTCCTGCCTGAGGAAGGCGACCTGGTCGCCCGGCGCCTGGTCACCGGTCAGCTCATGGAGCTCGTCGGGGGCTGCGCCGGGGCCGGCGAGCGGCACCTCACGCTGCTCTTGGGAACGTTCGGGGGTACTCACGCCTCACAGGATCGGAAAAACGCAGCACAAGATGGGCGTCAGGCCACCCCTGCAAGGCTTGCAAAGGGGCTGCGAACTGGCACCTCTGTCCGCGTTCCGTATGCTGTGCCCCAGCATGGCCCGCAACACCGGCACCCGCCGATCGACCATCGACGTCACCCCGCCCACGGAGCGGGCCTTCCTGGTTGCGGTCGACACCGGCCAGGATGCCGGCTGGAGCGCGGAGGAATCGCTGGCCGAGCTGGCCAGCCTGGCCGAGACGGCAGGCGCCGAAGTGGTCGGCATCGAATGGCAGAACCGCCGCCACATCGACCCCAACTGGTACATCGGTAAGGGCAAGGCCGAAGAGCTGATGCATGCCAAGTCGGAGACGGGCTTCACCATGCTCGTCGCCGACGATGAGCT
>DATKBB010000005.1:0-3150 GCA_035514295.1 Candidatus Limnocylindria bacterium
TGGGTCGCTGGTCTCGCTGGAAGACGCCCGGGCACAGATGCTCGACGGCCTGGAACCCCTGGCAGCAGAGGAGGTTGCCCTTGAGCACGCCGCCGGCCGCGTGCTGGCAGAGGGTCTCCTGAGCCGGCTGACGCTGCCGCCGTGGGACAACAGTGCGATGGACGGCTTCGCGGTCCGCGCCGCCGACGTCGGTGCGGCAAGCCATGACACCCCTGTCAGGCTGGCCGTGGTCGGCGAGGCCGCCGCGGGACGGCTGCCGACCGGCGCGGTCGAGCCGGGCAGTGCGGTACGCATACTGACCGGTGCGCCACTCCCCGAGGGAGCCGACGCGGTCGTCCCGGTCGAGCTCACCGATGCAGCCATGGGCGCCGCTGCGCTGCCGGCCGACGTCACGGTGTACCAGCCCATAGAACCCGGCGGACACATCCGGCGAGCCGGCACCGACCTGCGAGAGGGTGAGCAACTGCTCTCACAAGGCGCGGAGCTGACAGCCGCTTCACTGGCGGTCGCTGCGGCCGGCGGCCACGGACGGGTCAGCGTCCATCGGCGCCCGCGCGTCGCCGTCATGGCGACCGGCGATGAGCTGGTGCCGGCCGGTGCGCAGCTGGGTCCCGTCCAGATACCCGACAGCAACAGTGTCGGACTGGCCGCCCAGGCGCGCGTCAGCGGATGCGAGGTGCGCTCGCTGGGCATCAGCCGAGATGCGCTCGACGACGTCCTCGCTCACCTGCGCGAAGGTCTGGCGTGGGCGGACGTCATCGTGGCCAGTGGCGGTGTTTCGGTGGGTGCCCACGATGTCGTCAAGGACGCCTTCGCGCAGGTAGGCCGGATCGAGCTGTGGCGGATCGCGGTTCAGCCGGGCAAGCCGCTCGCGTTCGGCCGCGCACCGGCGAGCGGGCGCACGGGTGATGTTCTCCTCTTCGGGCTGCCCGGCAACCCCGTCAGCAGCCTGGTCACCTTCGAGCTGTTCGTGCGTCCGGTGCTGCGCCGGCTGGCCGGCCATACGGATCTTGTCGGCCGCCAGGTGGTCCGTGCCCGACTCGAGCAGGCCGTCAGCAAGTCGGCCGGTCGCCGGGCCTTCCTTCGCGTCCGCCTCATTCCCGACGGCAATGGCTGGCTGGCCGCTCTTGCCGGTGGCCAGGATTCGCACGTACTTTCGGCTCTCGCCGCCGCGGACGGTCTGGCGATCGTCCCCGAGCAGCACGATTCGTTGCCCGCCGGCGCCGAGGTGGAGGTGATCAGGATCAGATGACCGACCGACGCGAGCGGCGCAAACTCACCCACGTCAGCCGCGGCGGGCGACCGCGCATGGTCGACGTCAGCGAGAAGCCGGTAACGGCCCGGCGCGCCGTTGCCGAGGCCTTCGTGACCCTCGGCCAGGAGACGCTGACCGCCATCATCGATGGCCAGACGACCAAGGGCGACGTCCTGACCGTGGCCGAGATGGCAGGCGTCATGGGCGCCAAGCGGACGGCCGAGCTCATACCGCTCTGCCACCCGATCCCGCTGACGGACGTCGTGGTCGAGATCACGCCCGAGCGTCCCGCCGGCGGCGTACGCGTTCGAGCGACGGCCGCCACCACGGCCGCCACGGGCGTCGAGATGGAGGCACTCACCGCCGCGGCGGTGGCGGCGCTGACCGTTTACGACATGGTCAAGGGCATCGACCGGGGAGCGGCCATCCGCGACATCCAGTTGCTCGAGAAGTCGGGTGGCCGTTCGGGGGAGTGGCGCCGCCCGGCTGCCGGCCAGGCGCCCACGAGACGCGGTTCTGGGCGGCGGCGAGCCTGATGCGCTCGGCGTTGGTGCTCACCGTGAGCGACGGCGTGGCCGCCGGCACGCGCGATGACGAGAGCGGCACCGCTCTCGCCGAGCGGCTCGGCACACTCGGTTTCCGCGTCGAAAGGACCGTTGTCGCCGACGAGGTAGAGGCCATCGGCCGCGTCGTGAGCGATGCGAGTGGCCGCTTCGACCTGGTGATCGCCACCGGCGGGACCGGGCTGGGGCCGCGCGATCGGACGCCGCAGGCGCTGGAGGCGCTGCTCGACTACGAGGTCCCCGGCTTCGGCGAGCAGATGCGTGCCTACGGTCGGACGCGGACGCCGATGGCCGACCTGTCGCGCAGCCTGGGTGGCGTGTTGCGGTCGACTCTCGTGGTCGCCGTGCCAGGGAGCGTCAGCGGAGCCCTGGATTCGCTGACGGCGATCGAGCCGATCCTCGATCACGCCCTGGAAACGCTGGGCGGGCATACGCGTCATGCGCCGAACGAGGCCGGGACCGGCTGATGATCGAGCGCGTCCCGGCCTACCCGCTGGCGCCGCTCCTCTTCGCGGTCGCCGTGGTCGCGTTCCTGCTGCTCATGGCGCGCCACCTGCGCGTCTTTGCCACTGCCCGCCCGGCGCCGATCGGCGACGAGCCGGGCCGCCTGCAGTCGATGTTGGTCTACGCCGTGGCACAGGTGCGCATGTTCCGCGATCTCGACGCCGGGCTGTTCCACGCCGCGATCTTCTGGGGCTTCGTCACCCTGACCGTCGGGACGGCCGACCGCGTCTCGTTCGGCCTCGTCGAGCACCTGGTCCGACCTCCCCTCGATGGCTGGCTGTGGCGGCTGCTCGTCTTCGGCCAGAACATGTTCATCCTGACCGTGCTGGTCGCGGTCGTGTACGGATTGTTCCGCCGGCTGGTGTGGCGTTACCCCCGTCGCACGACCTTGTCGCGCGACGGGTTGGTGATCCTCGTCCTGATCGGCGGAGTCGTGCTCACCGAGTGGTTCGCAGAAGCCTTCAGGCTGGCTCGCTACGGCGATCAGGACGCCGGCTGGGCGGTGGCCGCGGCACCCCTTGCCGCCTGGTTGGGTGCGGTTACGCAGCCGGGATTCCAGCAGTTCGGTTATGGGCTCTTCTTCTGGGCCAACGTCGTGCTCGTCAGCGGCTTTCTCGTCTACCTGCCCGGCTCGAAGCACCTCCATATCGTCACCGCGTTCTTCAATGCTGCACTGCGCAAGCTGCGCCCGCGCGGCGAGCTGCCGGCGATGGACCTCGAGGCCGAGGAGGCGCGGTTCGGGATCAAGACGGTCGAGGACCTGTCGTGGAAGGACCTGCTGGACGGCTTCACGTGCACCGAGTGCGGGCGCTGCCAGGAGGCATGCCC
>DATKBB010000006.1:0-21270 GCA_035514295.1 Candidatus Limnocylindria bacterium
ACACCCGCCGCGCTGCCGCAGGATGTGTGGCGCACGGCGGCGCTGCTCGACGTGCGCAGCGGCGCGACGCTCGTCATCAACGACCTGGTCGGCCAAGGGCGTCTCGTGGTCATCGAGCCCATGGCCATCTGGTGCTCGAGCTGCCGCACGCAGCAGAACGAAGCCCGTGAAGCGTTGGCCCGCCTGGGGCGCGACGACATTGTCTATATCAGCCTGGACGTGGACCCGAACGAGACGGAGCCGGATCTGGCCCGCTACGCCGACGAGCGGAGCTGGCCGTGGCACTTCGTGGTCGCCTCGCGCGAGGTGGCCCGCTCACTGGCCCAGGTCTTCGGCGACCAGGTCCTCTCGCCGCCTTCGACCCCCAAGATCGTGGTCGCGCCGGACGGGACGGCAGAGGTCAGCTTTGGCTTGAAGCGCGCCGCCCAGCTGGAGGCCGACTTCGCTGCCCTTCTACCCTGATGGAGGCACTGATCAGCTCGTTCGTGCTGGGCTTCGCCAGCGCGGCCAGCCCCTGTCTCCTGCCGCTCTACCCGGCCTTCCTGGCCTTCCTCGTCGGTAGCCAGGACGGCGGCCCCACTCGTCGCTCCCCGGCGCTGTACGGCCTGCTGGTCGTGCTCGGGGTGGTCACTGCGCTGATCGTCGTGGGAGCGCTGGTCATCGCGCTGTCCGTCTCGTTGGGTAGCCTGCTGGCCTACGTCGTGCCGCTAACCACCATCGTGCTGGTCGGCCTGGGGCTGCTGATGCTGGCCGGTCGCAACCCGTTCGCCCGCGTGGCCAGCGTCAGGATGCCGGTCATCCGCCAGCCGCTGGCCCAGGCCTATGTCTACGGGCTGCTCTTCGGGCCGGTGGCGCTGCCCTGCGCCGGCCCGTTCGTGGTGGCCCTGCTGGCCATCTCGATCGGCGTGGCCGAGACTGCCGCCCGCTTGGCCGGCTTCGTCGCCTTCGGATTGGGTTTCGGGCTGCCCCTGATCGGCCTGTCGCTGGTGGGCGCGGCACGGGCGCAGGGCCTGGCGCGCTGGCTGGCCCGCAACCACCGCCCGCTGATGCGTGTCAGCGGCGCGCTGCTGATCGTGGCCGCCTTCGCCGAACCGCTGCGCCTGCTGCTGGAGGGCGGGTCGCTCGGGCTGTAGGCTTCGGGCATGCACAGCTGCCTCAGCGCACAACGCCAACGTCCGCTGAGGGCATGCTGAGCGGAGCGCCGGAGGCGCTGCTGGCGGCCTTCGGCATCGTCTTCCTGGCCGAGCTGGGTGACAAGACGCAGCTGATGGTGCTCGCCTTCGCGGCCCGTTACCGGGTCCTGCCCGTGCTCATCGGCGTGGTAGTGGCCAGCGCGCTGGTGATGGGCGCCTCAGTGCTGCTAGGCGCATGGCTCGGCGCAGTGATCGACTTGACGCTACTGCAGCTGGCCGGCGCGCTGGTCTTCCTGGTCTCTGCGGCCTGGACGGTTCTCGTGCCGGACGACGACCCGGAAGAGGCACAGGCAGTCGCGCAGTCCGCGCCGCCGTCGCGGCTGGTCCTGCGCAGCGTGGCCATCGTGGTGGTCACCTTCCTGCTGGCCGAGCTGGGCGACAAGTCGATGCTGGCCGCCATGGCCCTGGCCATCCAGGCCGAGCCGGCCGCGACCTGGCTGGGCGCAACGCTGGGGCTGGTCACGGTCAGCCTGATTGCCGTGGCGGTGGGCAGGCAGCTGGGCCCGCGGCTGCCGCGCAAGTGGCTGCGCTTCGTCTCGGCGGCGGCCTTCGCCGCCTTCGGCCTGCTGCTGCTGGTGAGCGCGCTGGCCTGAGCCACGGCCACACGGCCAGGTACGACCGGCTACGTTCGTTTCCCGCGGCATGAACGATGGGGTGATGGTCCGGTGCGGTGAGGATGAGTAGGGTGTCGGCATGGCCGCGTTGCGCCTTCTCCTCGCCGCCTGCCTGCTGACCGGTCTGACCTCCCTGCCCGGGGCTCGGGCGCTCGCCCACGGGGGACTGGCTCCACGGATCACCATTCCCCAATCAGTTATCGAGCGGGGTGGCACGCTGGTCGTGTCGGGCGACGACTTCGAGCCGGCCGAGGAGGTGAGCCTGGAGGTTGCCGGCGGGCAGGGCGTTCAGCCACTGGGCACGCTGACGACCGATCAGGTGGGCCACTTCCTGGCCGAGTTCAGGCTGTCCGACGACGTCACGGAGGGTGATGCCTACGTCCAGGTCGCCAGCTCCTCGGGCTGGGTAGCCTCGCTCTGGTTCGAGGTGGGCGATCCCGCGGCGCGCCCGCCTGGCCCGCCCAGCTCACAGCTCATCAGCCTCGAGACCGCTACGCCGCCCTGGTTTGATCCGTCGCTCATCGTGCTGGGTCTGTTCGTGGCGGGGACGGGGCTGGCTTTCGCCTCGGCCGTCTGGCGCTCGCGGATGGGTCCGCCCCAGCGTCGGGCTCGGCGAACCTGAGCCGGCAACCGGCTCGGACCGGTTGCGCCGACATCGAACTGGGCGATGGTGGCGCGCGCACCACATCAGGCGTGCCTGGAGGGTCGATTCGGGGTGGCCTGGGGCACTTACGGGCACTACAATCCCGTAACGCCGCCCCTGTCACCCAATACGAGGCTGCGTCTACGAGAGAGAGGGAGATCCGTTGTGAAAGCTTCGGCCAGCCAGGCGTCACCGCGCCGGCGCTTGCTCACCCTGCTCGCCGTCCTGAGCATACTCGCGCTGCTCGTGCCGATGGCCACGCTCGGCCACCACCGGCCCGGCCACCGCGGCGGACCACCTGCGCATCCGCCCGGCTTGCTCATCAACATTCAACTACTGGCCATCAACGACTACCACGGACACCTCGAGCCCAATACGCCCGGCAACGTTGGTGGCGTACCGGCAGGCGGCGCTGAGTACCTGGCCACACACCTCGAGCTGCTGCGCCAGGGCAAGAAGCACAGCCTGACCGTGGCTGCCGGTGACCTGATCGGCGGCACGCCCTTCCTCTCCGGGCTCTTCCACGACGAGCCGTCGGTCGAGTCGCTCAACGCCATGAAGCTCGACGTGTCCAGCGTGGGCAATCACGAGTTCGACCACGGCGTGGACGAGCTGCTGCGGCACCAGCACGGCGGCTGCCACCCGGTCAGTGGCTGTTTCTTTCCGGATGAGCCGTACGAAGGCGCCGACTTCCCGTGGCTGGCGGCCAACGTGACCAGCGCGTCAACCGGCGAGACGGTCCTGCCGCCCTACTGGATCAAGCAGTTCGAGAACGTCAAGGTCGGTTTCATAGGGATGACCCTCGAGGGTACGCCCACGCTGGTTGCCCAGTCCGGTATCCAGGGCTGGAACTTCGCCGACGAGGCAGAGACGGCCAACGCCCTGGTTCCGGAGCTGCAGGCGCAGGGCGTCGAGGCAATCGTGGTGTTGCTGCACGAGGGCGGCATTCCGACAAGCATCAGCGACATCGATGGGTGCGTCGGCATCAGCGGCCCCATCGTGGAGATCCACAACAATCTCGATCCGGCCATCGACGTGCTGATCACGGGCCACACGCACCTGCCCTACAACTGCGTGCTGACGGACCCCGATGGTAGCCCGCGCAGAGTGACCAGCGCCTTTGCCTTCGGCCGCGTCATCTCCGAAGTGAACCTGGTTATCAACCGGCGCACCGGGGAAGTCCGACGCGACCTGGTGACGGCCACCAACCACGTCGTCCACCAGAGCGTTGATCCGCACCCCGACCTGACGGCGGTGCTCGACAAGTGGCGACCCTTGGCGCAGGAGCTGGGCAACCAGCCTGTAGGCCAGATCACGGCCGACATCACGCGCGCCGGCGGCCCGGCCGACGACCGCTCCCGCGAGAGCGACCTGGGCAACATGATCGCCGATGCTCAACTGTGGGCGACGACTGTCAACGGCGCCCAGATCGCCTTCATGAATCCCGGCGGAATGCGAGCGGATCTGCTCTTCGCGTCGTCGCCGGCGGGGGAGGGTGATGGCGTCGTCACCTATGGGGAGGCATTCAACGTCCAGCCCTTCGGAAACCTGCTGACGACCATCCCCATGACCGGCGCCCAGGTAGTGGCGGTCCTGGAGGAGCAGTGCCAGCCGGCCGGCTCGAGCAGGCCCTTCCTGCACCTGGGCGTCTCCGTTGGCTTCAGCTACGACCTCGACCGTACGATCACCGGCGGCAATTGCACCTCCGTCAGCATCAGCAACGTGCAGCTGAACGGCACTGCCCTTGACCCGTCGGCAACCTATCGGGTGACGGTCAACAACTTCCTGGTCGACGGTGGTGACAACTTCGGCACCTTCGCCGAAGTACCGGTCAGTCAGCGCGTCGGCGCCGGCATCGACCTGAACGCGCTGATCGCCTACCTCGGCGAGGAAGGCCCGATCGCGCCTCCGGGTACGGATCGCGTCAACGAGGCCTTCTAGCAGCCCGCTAGCGACAGACCTGAGCCGAGAAGCCGGGACCGTCGGGTCCCGGCTTTTCTCGTCCCGGCGCGCCGGTTGTCAGGTTGGATTCCTCCTTCGTCGTCCTTGCGCTGGGCTCGGCGATCCTGCGTTCGAGAGCCGGGCGACCGCGCGCGAGGGCTCGGTCAACCTGATCCCTGGGCGTGCCTGATCCGCCGCCGGGCCGGTTAGCATCGGAACCGCCATGACTCCTCAGCTGCAGGCCACGCTGGCCAAGCTTCCTCGCCTTCCGGGCGTCTACCTGATGAAGGACGCGCGCGGCGCCGTGCTCTACGTGGGCCGCGCACAGAATCTGCGCAACCGCGTGCGCCAGTACTGGCAGAAGAGCCGCGCGGCCGGCCAGGCGCTGCGCATCGAGCAGGCCATTGACCGGGTGGCCGACGTCGAGTACACCGTCACCGACACGGTCAGCGAGGCGCTGCTGCTCGAGGCGACGCTGGTCAAGCGCCACCAGCCGCGCTTCAACGTCCGACTGAAGGACGACAAGAGCTATCCCTACATCAAGGTCACTCTGGCCGACGACTTCCCGCGCATCGAGCGCACGCGCAAGCTGCCCAACGACGGCTCGCGCTACTTCGGGCCCTACGCCTCCGCCTCCAGTGTGGACGAGGCGATGAACCTCATCCGGCGGCTGTTCCCCTTCCGCACATGCACGCTCGACATCCGCGAAGGGCAGCGCGCGCTGGCCCGCCCCTGCCTGCTGTACCACATCAAGCGCTGCCAGGGACCCTGCATCGAGGCCATCTCGAAGACCGACTACCGCGCCGACATCGAGCAGGTGATGCTCTTCCTGGAGGGCCGCCAGAGCGTCGTCGCCCGAAGGCTGCGCGAGGAGATGGCGCAGGCCTCCGAGGCGCTGGACTACGAACGGGCGGCGGCCATGCGCGACAAGCTGCGCTCGATCGAGCGCACGATGGAGGACCAGAAGATGGCCGCCTTCACGCGCACGGCACTCGACGTGCTGGGCTACGCGCGCAGCGGGGGAGGAGCGGCCGTGCAGCTCTTCGCCATCCGCGAGGGCGTGACGGTGGCGCGCGACGTGTTCCTGCTCGAGAACGTGGGCGACGGCACCGACGAGGAGGCCCTCTCCGCGTTCATGCGCCAGTACTACGCCGCCGCCAGCTCGATCCCGCCGCGCGTGCTGCTGCCCCTGCCGCTGCCCGACGCCGCCGAGCTGCGCGCCCTGCTGGAGGAACGCCGCGGTCGCCGGGTGGTGCTGAACGTGCCGCAGCGCGGTGGCGGCCGGGCTCTGCTGGAGCTGGCCGGTCGCAACGCGGCCGAGACGCTGGCCCGCGAGCAGGCGCGCTGGCTGGCCGACCAGGGCAAGACGCTCGTCGCGCTGGAGGAGCTGGCCGATGCCCTGGGCCTGGCCGGGCCGCCCATGCGCATCGAGTGTTACGACATCTCGACCATCCAGGGCACCAACACGGTGGGCAGCATGGTCGCCTTCGAGGAGGGCCGGCCGCGCAGCGGCGAGTACCGCCGCTTCCGGGTACGCACGCCGGCCGTGGCGGCCGGCCGGCCGGACGACTACGCCAGCCACCGCGAAGTGCTGCGCCGCCGCTTTGCCCGCGCGCTGGAAGGGGAGGAGGGCAGCGCGGAGGAGCTGCGCTGGCGCCTGCCCGACCTGGTCGTGATCGACGGCGGCCTTGGCCAGGCGAACGCGGCGCGGGGAGTGCTGGACGAGATGGGCCTGCCCGACATGCCCGTCGTGGGGCTGGCCAAGGAGCGCGAGGAGCTGTGGCTGCCCGGGGCGCCGGCTGCGCTGGTGCTACCGCCCACGTCCCAGGCGCTCTACCTGGTGCAGCGGCTGCGCGACGAGGCGCACCGCTTCGCCGTCACCTACCACCGCAAGCTGCGCGCCAAGTCGCAGACGCGCTCCGCGCTGGACGAGCTGCCCGGCGTGGGCCCCACGCGCAAGCGGGCGCTGCTGCGCGTCTTCGGCTCGACTCGTCAGTTGAAGAAGGCAACAGTCGACGAGATCGCCGCCGTACCGGGGATCAGCCGCGGCCTGGCTGAGCGCATCCGGGCCGGCCTCGACGCCTAAGCCGCGGGCCTACCAGCACCACCACTACCTACCCGCACCACCACTATTGGTGGGATCCACGGAGCCTGCCCGAGCGCGGACGTCGTGAGCCCGCCAGCGCGCCTTCCAGCCCGGCTTGTCGGCCCGCTCACCGATAGTGGTGCTGAACTGGCCCATTCCACTGGCCACGGGCGGCGTTGGCGCCAGTCAGGCCGCTCCAGCCGGCCTGCCCAGAAATAGTGGTGGTAGCGGACCCGATATCAAGGGGGTGCGGCGTGTCGCTGCCGGGCCTGGAACCGCTGCCGGCCTCCCAGCCCCTGCACGTACCCACAGCCGATCGATAGTGGCGGTAGCGCAAGCGGCCCGGCGCCCAGAGGTGAAGGACAGCCCTGTAACGTCCGTGTTAGAGTCCCGTCCCGATGCGGCGACTCTTCCCCTTATTCATCGTGGCGGTCGGCCTTGCCGCGCTCGCCATCAACCTATTGCCTCTCCAGCGCCCGTTCAGCGACGAGCGCATCGACACGCGCCTGGGCCTGGACCTGCAGGGCGGGCTACGAGGCGAGTACCGCGCCGTAGGCACCGCCGAGCGGCCGGTCACGCAAGAGGCGCTGGGCGACATCCGCACGATCATCGAGAACCGGATCAACCAGTACGGCGTGGCCGAGCCGGTCGTGCAGACACAGGGCGCAGACCGCATCGTGGTCGAGATCCCTGGCGTCACGGACCAGCAGCAGGTGCGCAACCTGATCGGCTCGACCGGCCGGCTGGAGTTCGTGCCCATCCCGGCCGATATCACCGTCCAGCAGGGTCAGCAGATTCCACCAGGGCTCGAGCCGCTCTTCGGCGGGGAGGAGCTGCGCACGGCGCGACCTGGCTTCGATGAAACGAACCAGCGCGCCGTCGAGTTCGAGCTGGAGGAGCGCGGGGCGCGCCTGTTCGGTGAGTGGACCTTCAACAACGTCGGCCGCCAGTTCGCCATCGTGCTCGACGGCGAGATCATGTCGGCCCCGGTCGTGCGGCAGGCGATCACCGGCGGGCGTGGGGTCATCAGCGGCGGTTTCACCTCGGCCGAGATAACCTCCCTCGTCACTGTGCTGCGCTTCGGCGCGCTGCCACTCGAGATCGAGGAGGTCAGCTTCAGCAGCATCAGCCCCACGCTTGGCCTGGACTTCCTGCGCCAGAGCGTGGTCGCCGGCGGCATCGGCATCGCGCTGGTGCTGCTGTTCATGCTCGTCCACTACCGCCTGCCGGGCACGGTTGCGGCGGTCGCGCTGATCTACTACGGGCTGCTCGTCTTCGCCATCTTCCGGCTGGTACCCGTGACGCTGACCCTCGCCGGTGTGGCCGGCTTCCTGCTATCGGTGGGCATGGCCGTCGACGCCAACATCCTCATCTTCGAGCGAACCAAGGAGGAGCTGCGTTCGGGCAAGACACTGGTCAGCGCTGTCGAGGCGGGCTTCAACCGGGCCTGGAACTCGATCTTCGACTCCAACGTGTCGAGCCTTATCACGGCCGGCATCCTGTTCTACTTCGGCTCGGCCGTCATCCGCGGCTTTGCCCTGGTGCTGATCATCGGCGTAACGCTGTCGATGTTCACGGCGATCACGGTCAGCCGGGAGATGATGCGTTGGGTGGTCCGTCAGCGCTGGGCCCGGCGAGCCTGGTTATACGGCGTGAACGAAGAGGAGTTCACGATCGCCACGCCCGGCCGAACCCGTCCGCGCGAGGCCGACGTCCGTGTTTGACATCGTCGGTAAGAGGCGCTGGTACTACCTGATCAGCGCACTGCTCATCGTGCCGGGCCTGATCGTGGCGCTGCTGACGCCCTTCGGCGGCGGGCAGCTGGGGCTGCAGTTCTCGATCGACTTCACAGGCGGCACGGTCTGGGAGATCCGCTTCCGGGACACCAGCCCTACGCCGTTCGAGGTGCGCGAGGTGCTGACCGAGCAGGGGCTGGAGGGCAACGTCGCGCTGACCACCTCCGGTGACCGCCAGTACGTGCTCATCCGCACCGAGCCGATCGGGCTGGTTGACTTCCCCGACCCGTCGCCCGAACCGACGCCGGACGCCAGCCCTCCAGCCTCGCCCGGCGGCAGTCCGTCGCCCTCGCCCGACGCCAGTCCCTCGCCCGCAGCTTCGCCCGCCGCGTCGCCTTCACCCAGCCCGAACGGAGGGTCCGCCATCGACGTACCCACCGAGGGCCGGCTGGGCGAGCTGGCGGCAGCCCTGCAGGCACGCTTCGGGCCGATCGCCGAGGTCCGCCAGCAGGCGACCATCGGCCCTGTGATCAGCGCCGAGTTGGGCCAACAGGCGCTCGTCCTGCTGGCCCTTGGTTCGCTGGGCATCCTGGGCTGGATGACTTTCCGCTTCAGCGACTACCGCATGGGGGCAGCGGCGATCATCGCGCTGATCCACGACGTGCTGGTGGTGATCGGCCTGTTCGCAATCCTGGGCACACTGATCGGCCTGCAGGTCGACGCGCTGTTCGTGACGGCGATGCTGACCGTCATCGGGTTCTCCGTGCATGACACCATCGTGGTCTTCGACCGCATCCGCGAGAACCGCGTGCGTCATGCTGGCGAGCCCTTCGAGGCCATCGTCAACCACAGCCTGATGCAGACCATCGGCCGCTCTCTGACGACTTCGCTCACGACGGTGATGGTGCTCGTCGCCCTGCTGCTCTTCGGCAGCGAGGCCACGCGCGCCTTCATCCTGGCCATGACTGTCGGCATCCTGACCGGCGTCTACTCCTCGATCTTCAACGCCAGCGCCGTGCTCGTGGACTGGTCCCACTGGAGCGATCGGCGGCGCGAGAAGCAGTTCGCCGAGGCGCGCGCTCGTTAAGCGGCGGGTAAGCGGCCGGTGGCACACTGCCACTTGATGGAAGGACCGCTGCCGCGCTACCGCTGGGAGCTTCGCGACCGGCCACTCCTCGACCCCGGCTTCCTCGCCGCCGGCCGTGCGCGCGGCCTGTCGGACAGGCTGCTGGGCGTGCTTGCCGCGCGCGGTCATGCCGATGCCCACGCGCTGATTGCCTTCCTCGACGAGCCGGCCGCCGGCCTGCACGACCCTCGACTGCTGCCCGACGCGGAGATCTTCGTTGCCCGCGTGCGCCTGGCCGCGGAGCGCGGCGAGCGGGTACTGGTGCTGGGCGACTTCGATGCCGACGGGCTGACCGGGCTGGCGATCATCGTCCACGCCCTGCGCCGCCTGGGCCTTGCCGTCGAGCCGTACGTGCCCAGCCGCGGCGACGAGGGCCACGGCCTCAGCCTGGCGGCGGTGGCCCGCGCGGAGGCCCTGGGCTGCCGCCTGATAGTGACCGTCGACTGCGGCAGCTCGAGCGCGGCCGAGGCGCAGGCGGCCGCGGTGGCCGGCATCGACGTGCTGATCACCGATCACCATCAACTGCCTATCCAGCCGCCGGCCGTGGCGGCGCTGGTCAACCCACAGCGCGTCGACTCAAAGTACCCGGAGCGCACGCTGGCCGGCAGCGGCGTGGCCTTCAAGCTGGCCCAGCTGCTGCTGGGCGACGAGGCGCTCGAGCTGGTCGACCTGGCGGCCGTGGGCACGGTCGCAGACGTCGCACCCGTCGTCGGCGAGAACAGGAGCATCGTGCGCCTGGGCCTGGAGCGGCTGAGCCGCTCGCCGCGTGCCGGCCTGGCCGCGCTGTTCGAGCGCGCCCGCCTGTCACCTGAGCGACTCGACCTGGACCGCCTTGCCTTCGCCGTCGCGCCGCGGCTCAACGCCGTCGGGCGGGTAGGCCACGGCGGACCCGCCGCGCAGCTGCTGCTGACCGACGATCCAGCCGAAGCAGCCGAACTGGCCGACCAGCTCGAAGCGGCCAACGTCCTGCGCCGCGAGCTGCTGGCGGCCGCGCTCGCCGAGGCGCGCCAGGTCGCCGCCGAGCAGTCCGACGCGCCGGTGACCATAGTCCGCGGCGGCTGGCCGGTGGGCATCATCGGTCTCATCGCCGGGCGGCTGGCCGACGAGCGCGGTCTGCCCGCCGTGGTCTTCAGCACCGCCGCCGAGCCGTGGCGCGGATCTGCGCGCAGCGCAGGCGGCTTTGACCTTGGCGCGGCGTTCGTTGCGCTGGGCGACCTGCTGCCCCGTCACGGCGGGCACGCCGCGGCGGCCGGCTGCGACCTGCCGGCCGGCAGTTACGACGTCTTCAGGCAGCGGTTGGCCGGCCTCGCCGAGGGCCTTGTCGCGGCCGCGCCGCGACTGACGCTCGATCTGGTCCTCTCCGCCGCGGAGGTGGACTATGGGCTGCTGCACGAGCTTGCCTTGTTCGAGCCGGCCGGCATGGGCAACCCCACGCCGCTGGTGGGCATCGAGGGCTTGCAGCTCGTCCGCGCGCGGCCGGCCAGCGGCGGGCACACCCAACTCGTGCTGCGCAAGGGCCGCGAGGTGCTGGACGGGATCTGCTTTGGTCGCGACGACCTCGCCGGAGTGTTGCGCGAAGGCGACCGGCTGGACCTGGTGGCCCGGCTGGCCAGCCGGACGTTCGGCGGTTTCGAGACGCTCCAGCTGGAGGTCCGCGACGTGGGGCCGGCGGGCAGCCTGGGCCGGCTGGCCGGCACGCAGCACCTACCGCCCGAACCGCAGCCGGCGCTCGTGGCCTGAGCGCTACCCTGGGCTCCGACGCCGGCTTCCTGGAGCGGCTCGCCCGGCGCAGCCAGGCGGTGGGCAGCTGCCTGTGCCTGGGACTGGACCCCGAGCCGGACGGCTTTCCGGCCGGCTACCCGGCCGACGCAACAGGGCTCGAGCGATTCGGTGCCCTCCTGCTGGAGGCCGGGCTGCCCTTCGCGGCAGCGGTCAAGGCCAACCTGGCCTTTTTCGAGGCATTCGGCAGCGCCGGAATCGCGGCCCTGGAGCGCCTCCGGGCGCGCGTGCCACCCGACGTGCCCTTCATCGCCGATGTCAAGCGCGCGGACATCGGCTCGACGGCCGCCCGCCAGGCGGTGGCCCTCTTCGACGTGCTGGGTGCGGACGCCGTGACGGCCAGCCCCTACCTTGGACGCGACGCGCTCGAGCCGTTCCTGGTGCGGGCGGGCCGCTTCGTCTACGTTCTGTGCCGCACGTCGAACCCAGGAGCCGCCGAGCTGCAGGATCTGCTGGTCGAGGGCCGGCCGCTCTACCTGCACGTCGCACGGCGCGCGGCACGGTGGGCAGGCGAGGCACCCGCCGGCGTCGGGTTGGTGGTGGGCGCCACGGCCGCCTCCGAGCTGGCCCAGGTGCGCGCCGCAGCGCAAGGCCTGCCGTTCCTCGTTCCGGGGGCCGGCGCCCAGGGCGGCGACATTGCGGCCGTGCTGGAGCATGGGCCGGTTCGCGCTGCGCCCGCGCTGCACGGCGGAGGGCTGCTGGTCAACGTGTCTCGCGCGATCGCCGGCGCAGCTGCCGGCGCCGCCGATCCGGCGGCGGCCGTTGCACAGGCCGCCAGGCTTTGGTCTGGCAGGCTCCAGTGTTAGGATGATGTAACACGCAACGCGGAGGCCAACTCAGCCAGATGCCCTTCAACATCGGCCCGTTCGAACTCCTGCTCGTGCTCATCCTCGCCCTGCTCGTGCTGGGCCCGGGCAAGCTGCCCGAGGTCGGCTCGGCGATCGGCAAGACCCTGCGTGAGTTCCGCCGCGCGACTTCTGAGGTGGACGAGACCGTCAAGGCGGCGGACCTGAGGCAGCCGGCCACCGCCAAGGCGGCTGCCGCCCGGGCGCCCGCCCCGGCGGAGCACGACGTCGCCGAGCTCGAGGAGCCCCCGGCCTCCCGCAACTGACCTCGCGCGTCAGCGGCAGGTCGGCGCGCGCCGCGCAGCGGAGCACCACCAGATGGCAGAGCTGACCGACCAGCGCCTGGTGGGTCCTCGTGCGCCCGCCGCCTCAGGCGACGACCCCGGCCCGTCGGCGGAGCCGGAAAAGGTGATGACGCTGGTCGAACATCTCAGCGAGCTGCGCCGGCGCATCTTCATCTCGCTCTTCGCCATCGCGGCCGGCTCCGTCGTGGGCTTCCTGCTGGCGCCGAGAGTGATCGCCCTGCTGGCCGAACCAATCCCGGGACCGATCTTCTTCACGCAGCCGGGCGGTGCGCTGTTCCTGCAGCTGAAGCTGGCCGTGATGATGGGCGTCGCCCTGGCCATGCCGGTCATCCTGTACCACTTCTGGGCGTTCGTTTCGCCCGGCCTGATGCCCAACGAGCGGCGGGCGGCGCGGCCCTGGATTCCGTTCGCGCTGATACTGCTGGTGGCGGGCGTGCTGACCGCCTACTCCATCCTGCCTTTCACGGTCACCTTCCTGATCGGCTTCCAGATCGAGGGGCAGCTGGAGCCGCTGATCACCGCCGACCACTACTTCGGCTTCGTGCTGATGCTCTTCCTGGCCTTCGCGGCCGTGCTGCAGTTCCCCATCGTGCTGCTGATCCTGGCCAAGGCCGGCATCCTGGGTGCCCAGAAGCTGCGCGCCTGGCGCCGCTATGCGCTGCTGGTGCTCTACGTGGTGGCCGTGCTGGTCACGCCCGCCGACCCGTTCAGTGCAATCATCATGACGGCCATCATGTACCCCCTCTACGAGCTGACGATCCTGCTCGTTGCGCGCGGCGCCCGGCGCTCGGAGCCAGCCGATGGCTGAGCAGCACCTCACGCAGCCCGCGCGTCGATCTCTGGCGGGGGACCGGGAGCCCCTCGCCGGCGGCCACCCGGAGCCCGCGCCTCACGTGGTCATCATCACCGGGCTTTCCGGGGCAGGCAAGACGGCCGCCAGCAAGCTGCTCGAGGACCTGGGCTATACGGTCGTGGACAACCTGCCCTCCGAGCTGCTGCGCGACCTGGCCGAGCTGGTGGCGGCCGAGCCGGAGCGCTTCCACCGCCTGGCGCTGGTGCTTGACGCCCGCGCGGCGGACGTGCCGCTGGCCTTCGCCGCGGCCCTGGGCGCGCTCGAAGGCCGCGGCATCCAGCCCCAGATCTTCTTCCTGGAGGCGCGTGACGACGTGCTCATCCGCCGCTTCAGCGAAACTCGCCGGCCCCACCCTATGGACAGGGGCGAGGGGCTGGCGGCGGCGATCAAGCGCGAGCGGGAGCTGCTGTCCGACATGCGCGCCCACTCGGACGTGGTGCTCGACACCTCCGACCTGTCGGGCAGGCAGCTGCGCGAGCGCCTTCAGGCAGCCCTCGATGTGGCGCCGGACCGCAAGGGCATCGAGCTGCAACTGATCAGCTTCGGCTATAAGCACGGCTTGCCGCTGGAGGCCGACGTCGTCTTCGACGTCCGCTTCATGGAGAACCCCTTCTACATTGACGCGCTGCGCCCGCTCTCAGGGCTTGATCCGAAGGTCAGCGCCTTCGTCCTCGGCCAGCCGGTCACGGAACGCTTCCTCCAGTTCGTGCGCGAGTACTTCGAGTTCGCCCTGCCGGCCTACGAGGCGGAGGGCAAGGGCCGCCTGACCGTGGGCATCGGCTGCACGGGCGGCTACCACCGCTCGATCGCCATCTCGGAGGAGATCGCCAGCCAATGGCGGGCGGCCGGCGGCGGGCCGGTCAAGGTCTGGCACCGCGAGCTGGAGCGCGCGTGAACGGGCGCAGCCCGCTGCCCGCCGAGCACAGGCGCGGCTCGCTGACGGCCTGGTTGAGGCCGGGCATGGGCATCAAGCGCTGGCTGCTGGTGGTCTTCCTGGGCCAACTGCTGGTGGCACTTGCCCTGGCGCTGATCATCCGGCAGGTCTACCGCGACGTGCCCGCGGGCGATCCGGCCACGGGTGTGCTCGACCTGCTCAGCCTGCAGTTCCTGCCGCTCGAGCTGCGTCCGCTGGTGCTGCTGGGGGCCGGCCTGCTCGTCTTCCTGTTCGGCGCCTGGCGTTTGCTGAGGGTCCTGCTTCAACCATTCCGGCCGCGCGACGAGCCACTCGTCGAGATGCTCTTCCGCACGCGGGCCCGGGCCCGCGGCCCTCACGTGGTGGCCATAGGGGGCGGCACAGGCCTCTCCACGCTGCTGCGCGGCCTGAAAGAGCTGACCAGCAACATCACGGCGGTGGTTACTGTGGCCGACGACGGCGGCTCGTCGGGCAAGCTGCGCCTGGAGCTGGGCACGCCGCCCATGGGCGACATCCGCAACTGCATCGCCGCACTGGCCGACGCGGAGCCGGCCATGGCCCGCCTGCTCCAGTACCGCTTTCCCAAGACCGCCGCTCAGGGAGATGGGCTGGAGGGCCACGCGTTCGGCAACCTGCTGATCGCAGCAATGACCGACATCGAGGGCGACTTCGAGGAAGCCGTGCGGCAGTCGAACAGGGTGCTGGCCGTGCGCGGGAAGGTCGTGCCTGCCGCGCCAGAGCCCGTCACCTTGCATGCCGAGCTGACCGGCGGCGAGGTGATCGATGGCCAGTCTGCGATCGCGCGCGCGTCGGGCATCCGGCGTGTCTGGATCACGCCGGACGACGTGCCCGCCACGAGCGAGGCGGTGGCGGCCATTGGCTCCGCCGAGCTGGTGGTGCTGGGCCCGGGCAGCCTGTATACGAGCGTGCTTCCCAACCTGCTCGTGCCTGGCATCAGGGCCGCGCTGGAGAAGACGACCGCCCCACGGCTGTACGTCTGCAACGTCGCCACCCAGGTAGGCGAAACGGAGGGCTACAGCCTGGCCGATCATCTGGCCGCCCTGCGCGCCCACGGCGTCGACGGGCTCATCGACGCGGTGCTGGCCAACAACAACTTCTCGGCCAGGGCGCCCGAGCGCTACCCGGCGGCGCCGGTGAAGGTGGACCTGGCGCTGCGCGCCGGCAGCCGCCCGCTGGTGCTGCTGCGCGACCTGGTGGACGATGGAAACGCCCACCACCACGACCCGCACAAGCTGGCCGCCAGCATCGTCGCGCTGTACGAGGAGCGGGCCCTGCCCCGCGCCGCTGCCGGCCGGCCCGCGTGACCTGGACCGACCGCCCGGGGCGTGGCGGCCCGTCCGGCGACCAGCGGCCGGAGCGCGACCTGGTCGCGGCGGTCCGCGCCGAGCTTGCCGCCGTGGAACCCGCCCGACGTTGTTGCCGCGCGGCCGAAAGGGCCGGGCTGGGCAGTGCGGCCCATGGCCGCGCGCGCTCGCCGCTCATCGGGCGGCTGGCCGTGCGCCTGGAGGAAGAGGAGGCCGGCGTGGGTACATTCGCCTGGGAAGCGGCGGAGGAGCACTGCCGGATGTCATTCCTGCGCGGGCTGTTCCTGGCCCGCGGTTCGCTCAGCCTGGCCGGCGGCCGCACCCACCTGGAGCTGGTGGTGAGTTCCCACGAGCTTGGTCCGCTGGCCGCTCGGCTTGCCGGCCTCGGACTGCCGGCGAGCGCTCGCCTGCGCCGGGGGAGGGGGGTGCTGACCTGGAAGAACTCGGAAACTGTGCTCACCTTCCTGCGCCGCGCAGGCGGCCGGGCGGCCACCCTCGAGCTCGAAGCGCGCGTCGTCACGCGCACGCTGCGCGGCCATCTCAACCGCGTGCTCAACGCGGAGAACGCCAACCTGCAGCGATCGGTGCTGACCGCTCACCGGCAGCTGGCCAGCATCGCGGCGCTGGAGTCGGCCGGCCGGCTGGCCGCCATGCCGGCCGGCGTGCAGGCCGTGGCACGGGCCCGCCGCCGGGCCCCCGAGCAAACATTCAGCGAGCTGGCCCGCGAATTGGGCACGAGCCGCGCCCATGTCCAGCGCGCCTTCGAGCAGATCGAGAGCGCCGCGCTGCGGCTGGAAGGAGTCGCCGCCGGCGAGCCACGATAATGGCCGCCATGCGCGAGGTCATCGTCTGCGCCAACTGGAAGATGAACACCATCCCAGCCGACGCCGGGCAGCTGGCCGCGGACATCGCGCGGGCCACGCGCGTGGAGGGGGTGACCCGCGTCATCTGCCCGCCCTACGTCAGCCTGCAGGTCGTCCGGGCGGAGCTGGCCGGGAGCGGCGTGTCGGTCGGTGCCCAGAACGTCCATTGGGAGGCCGCCGGCGCGTACACCGGCGAGATCTCGGCGCAGATGCTGGCCGGCCTGGCCGAGTGGTGCATCGTGGGTCACTCAGAGCGACGGCGCGACCAGGGCGAGACGGACCGGCAGGTGGCCCTCAAGCTGCTGCGCTGCGCCGAACACGGCCTGCGACCCATCCTCTGCGTCGGCGAGCAGCTGGCTCAGCGCGAGGCCGGCCGCGCCGAGGAGACCGTGCGCGGACAGCTGGAGCAAACCGTCGACGAGCTGCGCCGCCACCGCGCCGAGCTGCCCGCCGATCTCGTCGTCGCGTACGAGCCGGTGTGGGCCATCGGCACTGGGCTGACGGCACGCGGCGGCGATGCGGCGGCGATGGCCGAGACGATCCGCGCCGCACTGGCCGAGGCCGGGCTGGGCGCCGCCGCCCAGCGCGTGCCGGTGCTCTACGGCGGCAGCGTGACCAGCGCGGCCGTCGGCGAGTTCCTGGCCGAGCCGGCACTCGACGGAACCCTGGTCGGCGGTGCCAGCCTGAAGGTCGACGAGATGGCCGGCATCGTGGCCCGTGCCGGCGTGACGGCCGAGGCGCGCCGACAGGCAGGACAGGCGCCAGGACGGGCGGCAGGGCAGGACCGCTGAACGCGGGCAGCGGAGGTGTCCGCGACCGGCCTCGGCCACTGGTCCTGGTCATCCTCGACGGCTTCGGCCTGGGGCGGCGGCCGGAGGCCGATGCCATCGCCGCCGCGCGCCTGCCGGCCTGGCGCGGGCTGCTGTCGACGTGGCCGCACTGCAGGCTGGACGCCTCGGGCGAGGCGGTCGGGCTGCCCGCGGGCCAGATGGGCAACAGCGAAGTGGGCCACCTCAACCTTGGTGCCGGCCGGCCCGTCCTGCAGGACCTGCCGCGCATCGATGCGGCGCTGGTGGACGGCTCCTTCTACCGCAATGATGCGCTGCTGGGCGCCGCCCGCCAGGCCGCGCAGCCCGGACGCCGGCTGCACCTCGTGGGCCTGCTTGGGCCGGGGGGCGTGCATTCGGTGGATCGGCACGCCGTGGCCGTCGCCCGCATGGCGCGCGAGGCCGGCGCCGAACACGTCATCGTCCACGGCCTGCTCGACGGACGCGACACGCCGCCCCGCTCGGCCGACGGCTTCGTGCCCGACTTCGACGCGCGCTTGCGCGACGCACATCCCGGCGCGCGGCTGGCCACGATCGGCGGGCGGTACTTCGGCATGGACCGCGACCGGCGCTGGGAGCGCACCGCGCAGGCCTACGAGGCGATCGTCCACGGCCGGGGCGTGGCCGCTCCGTCGGCCGTCGAGGCTGTGGCCATTGCCTACGAGCGCGGCGAGAACGACGAGTTCGTGCAGCCCACCGTCATCGAGGGGGTCGATGGCCGCCTGCGAGATGGCGACGCGCTGGTCCTCTTCAACTTTCGCGCCGACCGGGCCCGGCAGCTGACGCACGCGCTGGTCGACGGCGCCGAGTTCACACATTTTGAGCGCGGCGAGCGCCCCCGCGATGTGCGGGTCGTGACGCTGACGCATTACGAGGAAGGCCTGGCCGTCGATGTCGCCTTCCCGCCACAGGCCAGCAGCGGCCTGGCGGCCATCTTCGCCGGGCTGGGCTGGCGCCAGTTGCACGTGGCGGAGACGGAGAAGTACGCCCACGTGACCTACTTCTTCAACGGCGGCATCGAGGCTCCCTTTCCCGGCGAGGAGCGCGTGCTCGTGCCCAGTTTGCGCATCGCGACCTACGACCTCCAGCCCGAGATGAGCGCGGACGGCGTGACCGATGCGCTGGTGGGGGCGATCGAGGGCGATAAGTTCGACCTCATCGTGGCCAACTACGCCAACCCGGACATGGTCGGGCATACCGGCGTGTGGGAGGCCACCGTGCGCGGCCTCGAGCACCTGGACGGGTGCCTGGCGCGTGTCGCCGGGGCCGTTTTGGAGCACGCCGGCGGCAACGCGCTGCTGTGCATCACGGCCGATCACGGCAACGCCGACGAAATGCTGGACGAGGCCGGGAACATCGTGACCGCCCACTCGACCAACCCGGTGCCGCTGCTGCTCGCCGGTCCGCGGGCGAGAGGGCTGCGCCTGCGCGACGGCGTGCTGTCCGACGTCGCGCCGACACTGCTGGATCTTGCCGGCCTGCCGCCGGGGGAGGGCATGACCGGCCGCTCGCTGATCGGCCGCCAGTCCGGCGCTGGCTGATGCTCTGCTATGCTGCGGCCTCTTCCAGCAACCACTCCGGAGGACGTGCGCGCACGTGGATTTCGTTCTGGGCATCGGTCAGGTGCTGGTCAGCATCGCCCTGATGGCCGCCATCTTGATGCAGGCCCGCGGCGCCGGGCTGGGCGCCACCTTCGGCGGCGACTCGTCGGTCTATCGCAGCCGCCGCGGCATCGAGAAGCGGCTCTTCCAGTTCACGGTCGTGCTGGCCCTGCTGTTCGTGCTCTTCTCCCTGGTCAACTACGCATTCAACACGACGCCCGGAGGCTGAGCGGCGCACCGCCGAGCACCGAGCTGGGGCCACTCGCGGTCCATGCCAGCCCCATTGGCTTAACGAATGCGCAGGGGGCGCAGCGGCACTTCAGCAAGGCATCCGCATCGAACGTGCCAACGCTGCATTGGCAGACTGGATGTCGGGCAGGCACGCGTCGACGTTCGGCATTCCATGGGCCAGTTCCACTGGCATCCAGCGGGGCTTAGGCTATGGCGTCGCCGGCCGTCGAGGTGGTAGACTCGATGCTCGCCTAGAACGTCGATGGGCGTTCGAGGCTGCGCGCCGAGGTGGCGGAATAGGCAGACGCGCTAGGTTCAGGACCTAGTGACCGCAAGGTCGTGTGGGTTCAAGTCCCTCCCTCGGTACCAGTGCCCAGGTGGCGGAATTGGTATACGCGTACGTTTGAGGGGCGTATGACGCAAGTCATCCGGGTTCAAGTCCCGGCCTGGGCACCACTCTTCGACTCAGATCCAATGGCGGCCCACGGGCCGCCATTACACTTTCTCCGGGCGGTTAGCTCAGTTGGTCAGAGCGCCTCGTTTACACCGAGGATGTCGGGGGTTCGAGTCCCTCACCGCCCACCACGTTTCACGCACGAAATCGCCCCGACTGGCGCTCTGCCGGCCGGGGCGATTCGCGTTTCGCTAACAGATCGCTAACAGGACCGGCCTAGATCGCCTCTGCCTCGGCCGGGCTGAGCAGCACGTCCAGTTGCGCCGCGGCCGTCGCCTGGAGGCCGGGCAGGACGTGGGAGTAGGTGTCGAGCGTGATGCCGACTGAGGCATGGCCCAGCCGCTCGCTAACGACCTTCGGATGCACGCCGGACGCGAGCATAAGCGTCGCGTGCGCGTGGCGCAGATCGTGCCAGCGCACGTGCCCGACTCCGGCCGCGGCCAGTACCCGCCGCCATGTGCGCGCTACGGTGCCCGGCTCTAGCGGCGTGCCGAACGCGCTCGTGAATACCAAGTCCAAGTCCTGCCAGGCCGAGCCGGCCAGCAGTCGCGCCTCTAGCTGCGCCTTGCGATGGCCGCTGAGCATGCCCACCGTGGCAGGCGAGAGGGCGACGGCGCGCCGGCTGAGGCGCGTCTTAGGCTGACGGTAGACCCAGCCGCGGCCGGATATGCGCTGGGCCGTCTGCTGCACGTGGGCGACTCCCGCGGCCAAGTCCACATCGCGCCAGCGCAGGCCGAGCAGCTCACCGCGGCGCATGCCCGTCAGGATCGCCATGCGCACGAGGCTGCCTATCGGCGTGGCGTCTGCCGCGGCCATGAGGGCCGACACCGCCACGGGGGGCAGCGGGCTCAGCTCGCGCCGCTCGGCGCGTGGCGCCTGTACGGCATCGGCCGGATTGCGGGCGAGTAGCTGCCAACGCACGGCATGGTGCAGGGCCGCGTGTAGCACTTGGTGAATGCGCAGGACGGACCGCTTGGAGAGGCCGCCGCTGCCGTCGTGCCGCCCCTCGCGCAGCAGGCGCGAGTAGAGAGCCTGTATCTGCTGAGGGCGCAGGGCCGTTAGCTCGACTGAGCCGAGGGCGGGCACTAGCACGCGCCGGACGATGCGCTGGTAATGGCTGGCCGTGCTGGGCGCCACGCTGGACGCTACGTAATCCTCCAGCCACCGCTCTAGGTACTGGCCGACCGTCTGCCGGCCTACCGGGCCGCTCTAGGCCGGTGTCGCGATCGTGCAGCAGCTCGACTAGCAGCCGCTCGGCGTCTTTCTTGGTGCCCTTCACGCTGCGCCAGAGCTGGCGCCGCTTGCCGGTGCCCGGATCGCGCCCGAGATCGACTATGACCGTATAGGAGCCCGCGTAGCGCTTCTTGATCGTGCCTGGCATTACTCGCTGACCCTTCCTCTCTCTGCGGCGACTTCAAGGGCTAACCTGTTCCACTCATCCGTGGACCTCTCGTGCTGGTAGTCGCCGGTTGAACCGTCTGGCATCCGTCGTCCTTCCACGATTAGCCATTGCCCGCCGACAAACACGTGTCCGGGCAGCAATGGGTCCACAGAGATGGCTGGTGCCTCGGCGGCGTCGGCGAGGCGCTGGTAGGCGAGATGCTTGGCCCTCCACCACTCTCCTTCACCGTCTCGCCTTCATACCGCCATGCTCCGACCGCAATGTAGAGGTCGAGATCAGCCGTCGGGCGCCGCCGTCGCTCTCGCTCGACATAGAGCGCCCCGAGCGTCAGCGCCGCTGCCAACGGCAGGTCAGGAGCCGCGCGCCTCACCCGCGCGACCGCTTCAGCCTCCCGAATGGAGAGGGAGCGCGCGCTACGGGGCAGGGACGCGATGAGGGGCAACACGGGTACGACTAGCGCCACGGCGTCCGCGTTGCCGCTGAGCAGTGACCACGGGTCCTCCGGACGCGGAGGCCGGCGAATCTTGCCGACC
>DATKBB010000007.1:0-45908 GCA_035514295.1 Candidatus Limnocylindria bacterium
CCAGCAGGCCCGGATCCAGCGCACGGGCCGGCGCCGGGTTGATGACGATCCGCAGTCCTCGCCCGGCGGCCAGGCGGGCACCGGCCAGTAGCGCCTCGTCGGCCACCTCCAGGTTGGCCAGGTAGACGCCGCCTGGCGCCAACGGCGCGTCCGCCAGCGCAGACTCCACCAGCGTCCCATCGACGGCCGCATTGGCGCCCGAGGCGACCGCGATCTGGTTCTCGCCGGCCCTATCCACGACGATCAACGCGACGCCCGTGGCAAGCCCCTCGACGCGAACCACACGGCTGACGTCCACGCCCTCGCGGCGCAGTTCGTCAAGGGCCTGCTCGCCGTAGTCGTCGTAGCCCACTGCCCCCACGAAACAGACGCGCGCTCCCAGCCGCGCAGCGGCGACCGCCTGGTTGGCGCCCTTCCCGCCCGGGTGGCGCTCGAAGACGCCACCGGTGACGGTCTCGCCGGCCGTGGGCAGCCGCTCCACGCGGGCAACCAGGTCGACGTTGATCGAACCGACGATGAGCACGTCGGCGGGCGGCAAGGTCATGCCCTACACGTTACCGGCCGCCAGACGGTCGAGCGCAACCGAGCGCCCCGTCCAGTCTTTGCACGATCGGGGAACGACGCGGGTCTAGCCAGGCTTCCGGGCGGAGACGCAACGCGCGCGGGACGCCCAACTCAGCGTATGGGACGCTCGTCCGTGCTCGCGAGTCCCTCGTCGCGCTCCGCCGCAGAGGTCCCCGCCCGGCCAGGAGCCGATTGGCGCCCTGCCAGTTCTCTGATCGAGCAATCTCGAGGCTGGCAAGGCGCCTCAGCCGGCGGGCTCCTCCGTCTCGTCCTCGCCGCTCAGCAGCTCGGACATGCTCTGGCCGGTCGAGCCCTCCACCGAGGGATCCGCCTCGACCGGTCCGCCGCTGCCGCCGCTGCCGCTGCGGTTGAGTTGCACCTCACCGGAGAAGGCCGGCTGGGACGTCGAGGTCATGCCGCTGACCACGGCCGGATCGGCGTCTGGCGCCGACTCGGCACCGGGCTGGGGCAGCCCGTCGTCGGCCGACCTGGGCGTGCCGGTGCCGGTGTACTCATGGTCCTCGGGCTCGCGCGGCTTGTCGGTCATCTGGCTTCTCCTTTGCTCACTGGGGGTCGTAGTGGACCGTGATCTGTCGAGCGGTGGCCTGATCGCTGCCCAGGCGGAAGGTCAGCACATTCTCGCCGGGTGCCAACCGGACCGCCATCGACCAGCGGCCCAGGGCGTCGGCGCGCGTGTGCTCGTCGAACCAGAAGGGGATGTCGCGCGTGACCGTCACACCGGGCGGGGCCAGCCCGCGCACGACGACGCCGCCTTCGTCCAGCACGCTCCCATCTGCCGGCTCGAGGATTACCAGCCCGGCCGTGATGGGCGGCAGGGTGGGAGCGGCAGCGGCAGTGGGCGACGGCGACGGTGCGGGCGACGGCGAAGGGGAGGGCGAGGGAGAGGGTGACGGCGTGGGCGAAGGCGAAGGGGAGGGCGACGGCGAGGGCGACGGGCTGGGCGTTGGCGAAGGAGTCGGCGCGCGCGTGGGCACCGGCGACGGGCGGGTCGTGGGCAGCCCGCCGGCCAGCGTCGAACCCGGCGACACGGCCGGTGAGGCCGGTGACCCAGCCGGAGCGGCGCCGCCACCAGCCAGGGCGTTGCCGAGCACGACCACGACCGCCAGCGCCAGCGCGCCCACGAGCAACATGGCCAGCCAGTCCGACCGCGCGCGGGCGGGCGGCTTGGGACGCAGGTCGCCTCGCCTGACGATGCCGCTGTGCCGGCGACGTCGGTCGCTGCCGGTCATCGCCGGCGTCTCGCTCGAATATCCACGGGCCATGGGCACGGCAGCATAGCGCCGAAGGCTAAGCTGGTCCCTAAGGAGGTCAGATGACCAAGCGCCCCACCAGACCCTACGGAACGTGGCCCTCGCCGATCTCGATCGAGATGGCGGTGGCCGGCAGCGTGGCCCTGCGCGAGCCGCGCCTCGATCGTGGCGACGTGTACTGGACGGAAGGCAGGCCCGAAGAGCGCGGCCGGCAGGTGGTCGTGCGCTGGTCGGAAGCCGACGGTCGGAGGGATGCCCTCGCGCCCGACTTCAACGCGCGCACGATGGCCCACGAGTACGGCGGCGGGGCCTACGCCGTGAGCGACGGCTGGCTCTACTTCTCGAACCTCGCCGACGGCCGCATCTACCGCCAGCGCCCGGGCGAGTCGGAGGCGAAACCCATTACGCCGGAGGGGCCGTACCGCTACGCGGACCTGCTGGTCGACGAGCACCATGGCCGGCTGCTGGCCGTGCGCGAGGACCACACTCCGGTGCAAGAGGCCGCCCAGCCGGCCGCCGGTAGCACGCGCGGCCCGGAGCCGGAGAACTCGCTCGTCGCCATCTCGCTGTCGGAGCCCGCAGCCGAACGGCCTGTGCAGGTGCTGGCCGCCGGGCGTGACTTCTACAGCAGCCCGAGGCCCAGCCCGGACGGCAGCCACCTGGCCTGGCTGAGCTGGAGCCATCCCAACATGCCCTGGGACGCCAGCGAGCTGTGGCTGGCTGGGGTGGAGGACGACGGCAGCCTGGCCGACGCTCGGCGAGTCGCCGGCGAAGCCGACGAATCGATAGTCCAGCCTGAATGGGCGCCGGACGGCCGGCTGGTCTACGTTTCCGATCGCAGCGGCTGGTGGAACCTCTACGCCCTGGCGGTACCGCAGCGCGACGGCGACGCCGCCCAGCCACTCGCGCCCATGGAGGCCGAGTTTGCCGCGCCACAGTGGGTCTTCGGCATGACCTGGTACGACGTGGCCGACGACGGCACGATCGTGGCCGTCGCCCACCGCGCCGGCCGCGACGAGCTGTGGATGGTCCCGCCCAAGGGCCAGCCCGAGCGCGTTCAGGTGCCCGACGAGCAGATCTGGAGCCTGCGTGTCGAGGGCCGGCGGCTGGCCTACCTGGGAGCCTCGGCCGTCTCGCCCAACGAAGTGGTGCTGCTCGACCTGGACGCCGATCAGCGCCGCAGCCTCCGCCGTGCATACGACCTGGAGGTGCCGCCCGAGTACATCTCCCGACCGCAGCAGATCACCTTCCCGACGAGCGGCGGCAAGACCGCCCATGCCCTCTACTACGCGCCGGTCAACCCGGACGTCGAGCCGCCACCCACGGAGCGGCCGCCGCTGGTGGTGATGAGCCACGGCGGACCCACCTCGAGCGCCTGGTCCGGGCTGTCGCTGGCGACGCAGGTGTTCACCAGTCGCGGCTTCGCCGTGGTCGACGTGGACTATGGCGGCAGCTCAGGCTACGGGCGCGAGTACATGCGCCGGCTGGACGGCCAGTGGGGCGTCGTGGACGTGGAGGATTGCATCAACGCTGCCCGTCACCTGGCCGACAGCGGCGAAGTCGACGGGCAGCGCATGGCCATCCGGGGCGGCAGCGCCGGCGGCTTCACCACCCTCTGCGGGCTGATCTTCCACGATGTCTTCGCCGCCGGGGCAAGCCACTTCGGGGTAGGCGATCTGGAGGCCCTGGCGCGCGACACGCACAAGTTCGAGTCGCGCTACCTCGACCGGCTGGTGGCGCCCTACCCGGAACAGCTGGAGCTGTACCGCCAGCGCTCGCCGATCCACTTCGCGAAGCAGTGCGGCTGCCCGGTGATCGTCTTCCAGGGCTTGGACGACAAGGTCGTCCCTGTGGCCCAGGCGGAAGAGTTGGTCGACGCCCTACGCCGGAACAACCTGCCCCATGCCTACCTGGCCTTCGAGGGTGAGGGCCACGGCTTCCGGCGGGCCGAGAACATCAGGCGCGCGCTGGAGGCCGAGCTGTCCTTTTACGCTCAGATCTTCGGCTTCGAGCTGGCCGACGACATCGAGCCGGTGCCGCTCAGCTAGGAAAAGGCTCACTGACACGCGCCGCCGAGCGCCGTGGTACAAGAACCCTGATGGACGAGCCACGGCCCAACGTGCTGATCGTGGGCGGGTTCATGACCGCCCCGCCCAACTACTGGCCCTTGCGCCGGCGCCTGCTGGCCCGCGGCGCTGAGCGGGTCGACATCTGCCCGCTCTGGCCACCTGACTGGGTGCTGGCCGGCCTGCTCGGGCTGGGACTCATCATGCACCGCACCGGCCGGGCCGTGGCGCGCACCTGGCGTGCCGGCGGCCAGCGGCCGATCATCGTCGTGGCCCACTCCGGCGGTGGCATCGCGGCCAGGCTGGCAATGTCGCACCTACCCTTCCACGGACGGCGCGCGGGCGTGGCGGAGGCCGTCGGCTGCCTCGTCACCCTGGGCACGCCGCACCTGCTCTCGCAGCTCAGCAACCGCTACCACCATGCCGGCCATGACGCGGTCGACTTCCTGGAGCGCGAGACGCCCGGCGCCTACTTCGCGCCGCGCACGGCCTACTTGACCGTCGGCTCGAGCTATCGGGCGACACCCTTCAAGAACCCGGTTGGTCGTGCCGCGGACGAGCTCTTTGCGATGGTCGTGGGACGCGACGAGGAGCCGCGCGGTGACGGGATCGTGCCCGCCGCCGCCGTCCACCTCCAGGGCGCCCAGCAGCTGACCTACGAGGACGTGCGCCACGGTCACATCGGCGCCAACTGGTACGGCGCGTCGGGCATAGTGGAGCGCTGGTGGCCCGCAGCACTGGACCTCTGGCGGGATGCCCTGGAGGCGCGCGAGCGGGGCCTGGGGCCGCTTGGCCCTACGCAGGCGGAGCTGGCCCGTGATCTCGAGGACGCTTCGCTTGGACCGTCGGAGGCGACTCTGGACCGCATCGGCTAGAATAGGTGGTCGCGGGGTGGAGCAGCGGCAGCTCGTCGGGCTCATAACCCGAAGGTCGGAGGTTCGAATCCTTCCCCCGCAACCAAACTGCACACCGTCTGAAGCGACCCCGTGGACCCGCCTCCCGGGGTCGTTTCGTTTGTCCGGCTCGTCGTGCCTGCGACGTGGGTGCAAGGCCTGTCCGGCGGACGCTACGCGCCGCCACCTCCCTGAGCCAGCCTCTGCTCAGGGGCCCGAAGGCAGCGCTCTCCGCAACAGTCCGCGCAGCGGCAGCGTGGCTAGCGCGATGCCGCCAATGACCAGCCCGACTCCGGCAAGCTGAGTGATCGAGGGCGCTTCGCTGAGCAGGATCATGGCCAGGAAGACGGCCATCACCGGCTGGGCCAGCAGGATGATCGAGGTGACCACCGCCGGCAGGCGGGGTAGCGAGAGCGAGATCAGCAGGTAGCCCACCGACTGGGCCGACACGCCCAGCAGGATCAGCCAGCCATGCGCCGGCCAGGAAGGCAGCGGATCCAGGCGACCGACGAGGACGCCGACGACGATGGCTACGGCCGCCGTCGAGGCAGTCGAGATGGCCACCGGCTCGGCCGGCCGGCCGCGGCCGGCCTGGCGGATGACGATCAGGTAAGCGCCGTAGGCCAGCGCGGTCAGGATGCCCAGCACGACGCCCAGTGGCGGGTCGCTGCCGTAGGCGTCGGCGCCGACCACGCCCGAGATCAGCACGACGCCGGCCAATATGACCGGGATGCCGGCCAGGGTGCGCGCTGATGGGCGCTCCCCGAAGAGCAGCCAGGCGGCGATGGCCACGACCACGACCTGCAGGTTGCCCAGGACCGTGGCCAGGCCGGCCCCCACTGCGTCGATCGAGTGGTGCCAGAAGAGCAGGTCAGCCGCGAAGAACGCCCCGGCCAGCACGGCCAGTTTCTGCGCTCGGCGCGGCAGCGGTCCCAGCCGGCGCCGCTCCAGCAGCGCGGCTACGAGCAGGATGGGCAGTCCGTAGAGCGCCCGGAAGACCGTCGCCGTCTCAGAGGTGACCTCGGCGTACAGATAGAAGATGCCCGAGAAGGCGATGCAGAAGGCGCCCAGCAGGGCGGCCAGGCGTGGTCGGCGGGCGATGGCCGCCGGCAGGTCGCGGATCAACCGAGCACGAGGCGGGCAGACGAAGGAGCAAGCCTCGGCGGGCGATTCAGAGTGACCGTGTCGGGCAGGCGCGCGCTCCTAGTCTTCCTCGCCGCCCTCCGGCGCCGGTCCGCCCTCCTCCGGTCGCGACTGGACTGTGCCGTTCATGTTCGGGTGCACGCTGCAGAAGAAGTAGTAGTCGCCCTCGTCCAGCGCCGGCACCGAGTAGGTGATCTCGTCGGGCCCGGTGATGATCTCGCCGTCGAACAGCGTCGTGCCGCCGGCGTCGTCGCTGATATCTACATCGTGCGGCACGCCGTCGTGCTCGTTGTGGAAGATCAGCTCGAAGTCGCGGCAACAGGGCACGACGAGCGTATCGGTCTCGTAAGAGACTGCGCTGCGCGCAACGATCTCCGCCACCTCGGGTACAGCCGGCGGCTGCTCGCCGTCGGCAGGCGGCGCGAGCCCCCCCAGCCACTGCAGGCCGAGAGGCGCCAGGGCTACGATCAGGCTGACCCCGAGGATGGCCAGGAAGACCGGCACCAGCCGCCGCGGCCAGGCGCGCTCCGGGTCGCGCGTGACGGGCACGGCATGACCCACCTGCTCCGTGCTGCGGTACTCGTGACTCGCCTCGCGGTACCAGCCGGCGGCCGCAATGACGGCCAGCAGCAAGCCGCCCAGCACCAGCGCCCAACTCAGGATCAGCCCGAATAGGATCAGCGCGACACCCAGCGGCGCGAAGAACGGCCAGGGGCTGGGGCCGGGCATGTGCACTCCGACAGGAGGCTCGGTCGCGACGGCCGGCCGGGCGGCATGGCCAACGGCGCCCGCCGCCAGATGGCCCGTCGGTGAGGCGCCGGGCGCCAGCACCCCGGCGACGGCTTGGGCGCCGTACGCCTGGGCTCGCCATTCGCGCATGGCATCTATCAGCCAGCCGCCGATGGCCAGCAGAGTGACGGCCAGCCCGATGCCCAGCAGGGGCAGGTTCAACGGCACGACCACCTGGCCGGCCTCGTCGCGCACCGGCAGTACAAGTCCGAAGAGCACCATGGCCACGCCGATGGGCAGCACGAAGGGCCAGCGCGATGGCCCGGGCAGGTGAACTCCCGGCGGCGGCGCACCGGCCGCCAGGCGGCGCGGCACGCGCGAGCTGTTGAGCCTGGCCGCGCGCCGCCACTGGAGCGCCATGAGCAGCAGGAACAGGCCGATCAGGCCGATGAAGAGCAGCGGCACCAGCGCGATAAGGCCCGGCCAGTCGGGGCTGACCAGTTGCTCGATGAACTCGAGCACCGACTCCACGAAGGTCAGTTGCTCGGCCTGTGCCGGCTGCTCGGGCTGCTCGTTCTCCATTGCTTTCGCGCGGGCGACGCCGCTACATGCCTCGCGAGCCGCGCAGCAGGACGGCGAACGTGAAGCTCATCGCAACGCCGAGCAGGATCAGCAGGGTGGCGCCCGTCCGATCGAGGAACGTGTCGTCACCCTGCAGCAGGTAGTAGACGATCCCCACCACGACGAAGCCGAAGCCGAGGATCAGCGCGTTGCGCCAGACGAACACAGGTTCGGCTCTCCTACTTCAGGTAGTACAGCACGAAGAAGAGCGCGATCCAGACCACGTCCACGAAGTGCCAGTAGACGCTGACGGCTTCGACGGCGATGTGGTGGCGCGCCGAGAACTGGCCGGCCATGCCGCGCAACAGGATGACCGCTATGCCCACCACCCCGCCCAACACGTGGGCGCCGTGGAAGCCGGTCATGGTGTAGAAGAGCGTCCCGTAGATGTTGCTGTTGATGCCGAAGCCGTAGTGGTCCAGCAGGTGCCAGTAGTCGTACGCCTGCAGCCCCAGGAAGATAGCTCCCAGCAGCAGCGTCACCGCGAGTGCGCGGTTCATGCCCGTCCGGTCGCCCTTGCGGATGCGCCAGACGGCCAGCTGCATGCTGAACGAGCTGACCACCAGGGTGATCGTCGCGATCCAGATCGGGAACAGGTCAGGCGTGACGATGTTCGCCATGCCCTCCGGCGGCCACTGGGGCGCCGCCGAGCGAGCATTGAAGTAAGTCGCGAAGAGCCCGGCGAAGAACATCACCTCGCTGCCGATGAACAGCAGCATGCCCAGCATGGCGGTGTTGATGCCCTGCTCGGCGTGGCCTACCTCGCCGTGCGGATCCTCCTGCGCGTGGGGAAGCTGGGCGACCTCGCTGCCCGCGCTCATCGCCGCTCCTCCGGCGGTGGCGGGATCTCGTCGCGCGTGGGGCGCGTCTCGCGTGGACGTGCGTCGGGTGCCTCCTCCGAGACTTGCGGCGTTGCCTCGGGCCGGTCCTCGCCCTCCTCGTCGCGGTGGCCCTCGACCGGCTCGCCCAGCACTTCCTCCGGCGCGTCGGCGCGGGTTTCCTCGTGCGTTTCGCCGGCGGCTGCCGGATAGGCCGCCGCGCGCGGCTCGACGGCGCCGTACTTGAGGTCGAACAGCGGTCGCTCCGAGCGGACGGGCGGCAGGGCATCGAAGTTGTAGGGCGGCGGAGGGCTGGTGGTGGCCCACTCGAGCGTATTGGCGTCCCACGGGTCGTCGGGCGCGTCGGCCGGCGTGCGCATCGTCACGAAAACGTTCCACATGAAGACCAACGTGCTGGCCCCGATCATGAAGGCACCGACGGTCGACAGGAAGTTGAGTTCAGTCCAGCCCGGGTTAGGCGCGTAGTCAGCGATGCGCCGGATCATGCCGTCCAGGCCCAGCAGGTGCTGCGGGAAGAAGGCCAGGTTGGTGCCGATGAACAGAAGCGCCCAGTGCACCTTGCCCAATTTTTCGCTGAGCAGCCGCCCGAACATCTTTGGAAACCAGTAATAGAGCCCGGCGAAGATGCCGAAGACGGAGCCCGCCACCAGCACGTAGTGCAGGTGCGAGACGACCCAGTAGGTGTCCTGGACGTGGAAGTCAAAGGGCACGACGGCCAGGAAGGCGCCATCCAGGCCGCCGATCAGGAACAGGGCGATGAAGCCCATGGCGAAGAGCATCGGGGTCGAGAGGCGGATCTGCCCGCCCCACATGGTGGCCAGCCAGTTGAAGAACTTGATGCCCGTGGGCACGGCGATCAGGAAGGTGAAGAAGCTGAAGAAGGGCAGGTAGACCGCGCCGGTGGTGAACATGTGGTGAGCCCATACTGAGAAGCCCAGCGCGCCGATCGAAGCTGTAGCGAAGACGAAGGCCTTGTAGCCGAACAGCGGCTTGCGGCTGAAGACCGGCAGCACCTCGCTGACCACACCGAAGGCGGGCAGGATCAGGATGTACACCTCGGGGTGGCCGAAGAACCAGAAGATGTGCTGCCACAGGATGGGATTGCCGCCCAGCGCGGGGTCGAAGAAGCCGCCGCCGTAATTGCGGTCGATGAAGAGCATCACCAGGCCCGCCGTCAGGACAGGCACGGCGAAGAGCAGCAGCACGCTCGTCACGAGCGTGTTCCAGACGAAGAGCGGCATGCGCATCAGGGTCAGGCCGGGCGCGCGCATCTTGAAGATGGTGGCGATGAAGTTGATGGCGCCCAGGATCGAGCTCGTGCCCAGCAGCACGAGCGAGGCGACCCACAGGTCGATGCCGATGCCCTCGCGCGCCGACAGCGGCGCGTAGCCCGTCCAGCCGGCATTCGCCGCGCCGCCCAGCCCGTAGCCCGAGAAGAGCAGCAGGGCGCCCAGCGGGATCATCCAGTAGGACAGCGCGTTGATGCGCGGGAAGGCCATGTCCGCCGCGCCCACCTGCAGCGGCACGATGTAGTTGGCCAGGCCCGTCCACATGGGCATGACGAAGAGGAAGATCATCACCGTGCCGTGCAGCGTGAAGATCTGGTTGTAGGTCTCGAACTCGAGGAATTGCAGGCCCGGGATGGCCAGCTCGCTGCGGATCAGCAGGGCGTAGACGCCGCCCACCAGGAACATCAGGAAGGCTGTGCTGATGTACAGCACGCCGATCTTCTTGTGGTCCGTCGTCGTCAGCCACTCGTAGACGCGCGACCTGTCGTAGGTTCGGGCGCGTGGTGCGAGTGTCGTGGTGGCCATGCGCTAGCTTCGCTCCCTGCTCACTAGTTGCCCACGGTCAGCGTGCCACGCATGGTGGTGGGGTGCACGCTGCAGAAGAACTCGTACTCGCCGGCGGCCAAGGCGGGGGCCGTGTAGGTCGCCGTCTGACCCGCGTCCGCGAGGGGCAGGCCAATCCAATCGGAGCCGTCCTCCATGGCGCCGACGATGGCGATGTTGTGGGGGCTTGAAGGGTCGGTGTTGCTCAGCTCGAAGACGATCGTCGTGTCGGCCGGCGCCGTCAGGTCGGGCGGATCGAAGTTGTTCACGTCGGGCGTGCTGACCTCGATGACGTGCGCGTCGGGCGGCGGCGTTTCCTCATCGGGCTGCTCGCGAGACTCCTCCACCCAGACGTCGTAGTCCGCGCGCTCGAGGGCGAGCACCGTGAAGTACATGTCGGTGTGGGCCAGGCCGCAGAACTCCGCGCATTGCCCGCGGTACGTGCCCGGCTGGCGGAGGGTGATGTCGAACTCGTTCACGCGCCCGGGCACAGCGTCCTTCTTGTACAGGAATTGGGGCACGTAGAAGGAGTGGATGACGTCCTGGGCGTGAAGCCTGATGCGCACCGATTCGTTGATCGGGATGCCCATCGCCGGCCCTTCACGGCCCACGCCGGTGAAGGAGAGCCCCTCGTTCGGGTAGCGGAAGGTCCACTGCCACTGGAAGCCCTCCACGTCGATGATCACGCCCTGCGGCTCTGGCTCGATGTTCTCGACGAAAGCCAGCGTATCGAGCGTGGCCACGAACAGGTAGGTGACGATGATGGCGGGGATGGCCGTCCAGGCAATCTCCAGCAGGTTGCTGCCGTGCGTCTGGGCGGGCAGCTGGTCGGGGTCCGCGTTGCGCCGCCGCCGATAGCGGAAGGCTATCCACAACAGGATCCCCTCGACCAGGACGAAGACGGCAACCGCGATCCAAAAGACGACGGGGTAGAGGCTGTTGATGCGCTCGCCCTGCTCCGTCGCCGGCGCGACGGGGAAGAAGCCGGGCGGATGCTCGTTGCCCACGGGCAGCCCACCCTCTGGCAGGCCCGAGCAGGCGGCCAGCAACAGGGCCGCCGGCAGGAGCAAGAGCAACGCTACTTTGCTGGGCAGGGGTCGGAGTCCGACCAGAGGCACGGAGGTTCCTCAGCTGGGTTCCGCTCGGGAGGAACCACATAATAAGGCGTGATGCGCGACACCGTACGGGCGGCGAGGGCAGTGGGACCAAGCCTGCTGGCCGGTGCGCTCTGGCTGGTAGCCGGCCTCGCCCTGGCCGTGCCGCCGGCGCTCGCCCACGGCGTGGCGCCGGAGCCGGGCGGCTGGCTCGACGTGGCTCTGGCCTGGTCGATCGAGGCGCACATCCTGCTACCCCTTGCCGCCGCTTTCCTGCTCTACCGGCATGGCATCAGGCGCGTAGCGCGCGAGCACCCGGACAACCCCGTCCCGCGCTGGCGAGTGTGGTCCTGGTACGCGGGCCTGGGCGTGTTGCTGGTCGCACTGCAGTCGCCCATCGCCACCTACGACACCACCCTCTTCTCCGTGCACATGGTCCAGCACCTGCTGATGGCCATGGTCGCCGCGCCGCTGCTGGCCATGGGCGCGCCGATCACGTTGCTGCTGCGCGTGGCCTCGCCGCGCACCCGCCAGCGGCTGCTACTGCCGCTGCTCCATTCGCGGCCCATGAAGGTCATTTCGTTCCCCGTGCTGAGCTGGGTGCTCTTCGCGGGCGTGATGTGGGCCAGCCACTTCAGCTCGCTCTACGACGCGGCGCTGGAGAGCGAACTGGCGCACCTCGCCGAGCACGCCATCTACATGGCCGCCGCGCTGCTCTTCTGGTGGCCCGTGGTAGGCGCGGACCCCTCGCCCTGGCGCCTGCCGCATGCGGCCCGCGTGGGCTACCTCTTCCTGGGCATGCCCCAGAGTTCGTTCCTGGGCTTGGCCATCTACTCCGCGCCGCACGTGCTCTACGAGCACTATGAAACGCTCGAGCGCTCGTGGGGCCCCACGCCGCTGGCCGACCAGCAGTTGGCCGGCGGGATCATGTGGGCCGGCGGCGACGCGCTCTTCCTGGGGGCGATGATCCTGGCCCTGTGGGTCTGGTTGCGCGCTGAGGAGGTCGAGGGCCGGCGCGTGGACGATCGTCTCGACCGCGAGCGGGCTCGCGCGGCGCGCAGCGCGCAGCGGCGCGCGGCCGAGGCAACCGACCCGGCCGCCCGCGGCTAGCGAGATGCAGCCGCCCATCCAGGCGCACGTCGTCTACGTCATGCCCGAGACGCCTTCGCCCGACCCGCTCGGCTTCCTGCTCGACACGCTCGCCGACCCGCTGGCCATAGCCTTGATCGTCGGAGGGCTGCTGAGCGGCGCCGCCGGCTTAGGGCTGTGGCTGCGCCTGCGGCCCGAGTTCGAGCCCTGGAGGCGCTTCGTCGAGCGGGCCTGGACCTACCGCGAGTTGGTGCCCTGGATGCTGCGCCTGTCCTTTGGGCTTGTGCTCATTGGGGCCGGGCTGAGCGGGGTCTTCGCCCCGCGGACGGACATCGGTGGCTGGCCGTATGTTCTCCAGACGGCCATCGGCTTCCTGTTGTTGCTGGGCTTCGCCGTCCGCTGGGCAGCGCTGCTGGGGCTGGCCGCCTACCTCTTCGCGCTCGTGCTCGATCCGCGCCTCGTGGTCATCTTCGACCTTGCCGGGGGGCTGGCGGCGATGGCCCTCCTGGGACCGGGCCGACCGAGCCTGGACGACCTGCTGCGGGCGGCCTTTGCGCGCGCGCCGGGCGCACAGATCTCGAACCGGCCGCCGCCGCTGGAGCGTTACGCCGACCTCGTGCCGTTGCTGGTCAGGCTGGGCCTGGGCGGGGCGCTGCTGGCCTCGGGGGTCGTCGACAAGTTGCTTAACTACGAACGCGGGCTGCTCACGGTCGAGCGCTACAACCTCACCGCGCTCGTGCCCGTGCCGGCCGAGTTGTGGGTCGTAGGCGCCGGCCTGGTCGAAGCGCTGCTCGGGCTGGCCATCCTGCTCGGCCTGGCCACGCGGCTGACGGCGATGTTCACCTTCGCGGTACTCACGCTGACCCTCTTCGGTCTGCCCGACGACCCGGCCATCGCCCACGTGGGCCTCTTTGGCTCGTGCAGTGTGCTGGTCGTGCTGGGGGCCGGGCGCTGGAGCCTCGACGCGCTGCTGAGCGGCCTCAGTGGCGGCGCAGGGCGGGTAGCGGCTCGCGCAGGAGACGTGCCCCACCCAGCGTGAGCAGCGCGTCGCGCACGGCCTGGGCAGAAGAGACGTCGACGCCCTCCATCTCGATCAGCGCCTCGACGGCCCGTTGCAGGTCGCGCCGGTTCTCGTCGCGCGGACCGGCGAAGCGCAGGCGGCCCCCGCGCCAGACCACCGCCCCCCGGCCGCAGTAGGCCACGACCAGTGTTCCGGGCCTGAACGTCACGGCGCGATGAATAGGAAGACGTCGGCCACGACCAGCGCGAAGAGCGCCGCCAGGTAGGTGATCGAGTAGCGGTACAGGCGCATTGCACGCCGGTCCGTGCCCTCCCGCCACATGGCCAGCGCCTGGAGCAGGAACAGGCCGCCCAGTAGCAGCGAGCCGGCCAGGAAGACCAGGCCCATGCGCGCGACCACGAAGAAGATCAGCGTCAGCGCAACCATCAGCACGCTGTACAGCGCGATCTGGCGGGTGGTCTCCGGCACGCCGTGGGTCACCGGCAGCATCGGCACGCCGGCCGCTTCGTAGTCGCGCCGGAGGCGCAGGGAGAGCGCCCAGAAGTGAGGCGGCGTCCAGTAGAAGACGATCCCGAAGAGCAGCAGCGCCGGCAGGGTGATGTCACCCGTCACGGCGGCCCAGCCGATGACCGGCGGCATTGCCCCGGCCGCGCCGCCCAGCACTATGTTCTGCGGTGTGCTGCGCTTGAGCAGCATCGTGTAGACGATCACGTAGAAGGCCATCGCCAGCAGGGTCAGGAAGGCGGCCACGAGGTTGACCAGGAAGGCCAGCAGGCCGAAGGCCAGCACGCCCAGCAGCAGCCCGAAGACCAGCGCATCCTCCGGCTGGATCGCGTGCGCGGGCAGCGGACGGCGCCGGGTGCGCGTCATGAGCTCGTCGATGTCGCGGTCCAGGTAGCAGTTGATGGCGTTCGCGGCACCGGCGGCCAGCGAGCCGCCGACGAGCGTCCACAGCACCAGCTCGAGCGGCGGGATGCCGCGCGCAGCAAGGACCATAGCCGGCACGGTCGTGACCAGCAGCAGCTCGATGATGCGCGGCTTGGTCAGGGCGACGTAGGCCCCCACCCGATCGCGCAGGCGCACGCGCTCGCCGGGCGCCGTCGGGGCGGCCTCGTCGCGTCCGGCCGGCTGTGCCACCGTGCGTGCCTCGAAGTAGGCCAGGAAGACGGCTCCCGCGAGCAGCGCCCAGATGGCCGCGCCGAGAGCCAGGTGAAGAGCCACGGCCCAGGCCTCCAGCTGCGTCCAGATCTGCAGCGCGCCAACGATCACCTGCACGCCATACAGCGCGGCCGAAGTGGCGACCAGGCCCAGCAGCCGCTGGGCGCCGAGGTCACCGCGCTGCTCACGCGCGCGGCGCCAGGTCACCCAGGCCGCGACGGCCACGACGACCCCCACCACGGCCGCCACAAAGCGGTGCAGGAAGTGGCTGAGCTGAAGTGCGGCGACGCCCGGCGTGTCGGACGGGGCGGGCAGCAGCTGCCCATCGAAGAGCGGCCAGTCGACGAAGACCAGCGCGGCGCCGCTGGCCGTGACCTGCGCGCCGAAGAGGATGACTGCATAGACCGACAGCGCCGTAAAGGCAAGCAAGAGGGTCAACCGCTGGCTTCGGCCGCGAGACGGCAGCTCGGCCGGGAAGAGGGAGCGCACGAAGACGAAGGTCAGCGCGGCCAGCAGCAACAGGGCCGTGGCGAGATGAGCGGTGACCCACTCGTCGGCGTTGTTGGTGGCCACCGTCACCATGCCCAGCCAGGCCTGGAAGACGGTCAGTCCCAGCGCGCCCAGCGCGGTCAGGACGATCGACGGCCGATGGCGCTGGTGGCGCGGCGCGACGACCGCGAGGGCCAGCACCAGCAGTCCCACGATCGCCGCCACGCCGCGGTGCGCCCACTCGATCCAGGCCGCGTTGTCACCCAGCGGCGGAATGAGTTGGCCGTGGCACAGCGGCCAGTCCGGACAGCCCATGCCGGAGCCGGTGCCGCGCACGATGGCCCCGATGACCACCAGCAGGTAGGTGATCACGGCGGTGCCGAGGGCCAGGCGTTGGAAGCGAGTCATGAGTGCGTCGTTCCGGACGGTGAATGGGTGGGGTAGGGGCACCGTCGATTGTAAGCCCGTCCCGGATGAGGGGCGGTGAAGCGATCCACGCTAAGGTGAGCCGGTGATGCGCCTGCTGCTGATCTGTCTGTCGCTCGCTCTCGCCGCCTGCGCTGCGCCCGCCCCCGTCACGCCCGGCGCCTCACCTACAGCCGTCGCCGGCTCGCCCACGGCGGACCCCTCCACGTCCTGCACCGGTCAGCCGCCCACCGGCCAGGCGCTGGTCCATCCCGGCTGGCCGCCGGAGGAGACCTTCGAGCTGGTGCCCATCCTGGCCTCCAGCGAGCTCGCGGTAGGCCAGAATCGAGTGCTGCTCAGCCTGCTCGATGACGAGAACAACCAGCTGGCCTCGCCCGAGCGACCGGTCGAGATGCGCTTCTACAACCTGGCCGCCGACCCGGCTCAGCCGGCTGTGACGGCGCAGGCTGAGTACATGCCCACTACGGAGGCGCTGCCCGGCCTGTACCGCGCCGCCGGCGTCGAGTTCGAGTGCTGGGGAGAGTGGGGCCTGGAGGCGCTCACGGCCGAGCCGGACGGCAGCCAACGCGTCGGTCGGATGGTCTTCCCCGTTCGCCCGACTAGCAGCACGCCGGCCATCGGCGCGCCGGCGCCCGCCTCCCAGACGCCCACGGCCGCCACGCCCCAGGAGATCGCGGCCATCTCGACCGACACGCAGCCGGACCCGGACCTCTACACCACCTCCGTCGACTCGGCCCTGGCCGAGGGCCGGCCCTTCCTGCTGATCTTCTCCACGCCGGCCTTCTGCGCCACGCGCACCTGCGGGCCGGCGCTCGACATCGTCAAGGCGGCCGCCGCCGACTACGGCGAGGAGGTGGCCTTCATCCACGTCGAGCCGTACGAGCTGCGGCTGGTCGAAGGCAGCCCGCAGCTGGCACTGGACGAGCGTAACCAGCCCGTCGTCGTCGAGTCGGTCCGCGAGTGGGGCCTGCCATCCGAGCCGTACATCTTCGTGGTCGACGCTGAGGGTCGTGTGGCGGCCAAGATGGAGGGCGTCGCCGCGGAGGACGAGATCCGCGATGCGCTCGAGGCGGTCGGCGACTAGTTGGCGGCCGTGCCGCTGGAGCCGGGTGCCTCGAGGGCCAGCCCGGCCGCGCAGCCGGGGCACGTCTCTGGGCCGGGATCGAACGTCGGCAGGTCGAGCGTCCAAAGGGCGGAAGCGGGATAGGCGCGGGCGCTGACCGGCGAGACCACCTGGCGCAGCCCGCCCGTCCGGTCGACGAGCACGACCGTGGCGACCAGTTCGCCGCCGGAGTCCTCGATGAGCGGCACCATCTCCTTCAGCGACGCGCCGGTCGTGACCACGTCGTCGACGAGCAGCACGCGCTCGCCGGGCTCTATCCGAAAGCCCCGACGCAGCACCCGGCGGGGAGTGCCGTCGGAGCCGGCCTCCTGCTCGGCGAAGATCCCCCGCACCCCCAGCTGGCGGGCAACCTCGTAGGCCAGGATGACGCCGCCGGTCGTCGGCCCGACGACCACGTCCGCTCCCGCCGACTGCTCGCGCGCGCTGTCGGCCAGCAGGCCGCACAGCTCGCCGACCGCCGCCGGCCACTGCAGGACGGCAAACTTCTCGACGTACCGGTCGGCATGGCGGCCACTCTTGAGCTTGAAGTGGCCCTCACGGTAGGCACCGGCCTCGCTGAACAGCTGCTCGGTGCGCCGGGCCGCGTGCGTCCCGTGGCTCACGGGCGGTACTCCACGCCCTTCGTGCTGGGCCGCTCGCGGCGGCGGGGCAGCGCCGCGCCGACGACCTCGAGGTGCGAGCCAAGGCCCTGCTCGGCGCACCACGCGTCCAGCTCGTCGATCAGCCGCAGGGGCAGCAGCGGATCGGCGAAGACGGCCGTGCCCACCTGCGCGGCGCTGGCGCCTGCCAGCAGGTAGTCCAGCACGTCATCGAGGCTGCCCACGCCTCCGATGGCCACTATCGGGATGTGGACCACCTGGGCTACCTCGTAGACCACGCGCAGCGCCACCGGCTTGAGAGCCGGCCCGGACAGGCCGCCGTAGGTGTTGCCCAGCAGCGGCCGCCGCGACTGCCTGTCGATCGCCATGCCCGAGAGCGTATTGACGGCGCTGATCGAGTCGGCGCCGGCCTCCTCGATGGCCCTGGCGATGCCGCGCACGTCGGTCGCCGCCGGTGAGAGCTTGACCATCAGCGGCAGATCGGTCGCCGCCCGCACGGCCGAGGTCACCTGGCCGGCAGCCTCTGCGTCCAGGGCGAACTGGAGCCCGCCCTTGCCCACGTTCGGGCAGGAGATGTTGAGCTCTATCCCGGCCACGCCCGGCTGTCCATCCAGCCGCTGCGCTACCGCGACGTAGTCCTCCACCGATTCGCCGGCGACGTTGACGATGACCGGCACGCTCCAGCCGGCCCAGCGTTGGGCATAGCGCTCCAGCACCGCGTCCACGCCCGGGTTCTGCAGGCCGATGGAGTTGAGCATGCCGGCCGGCGTCTCGGTCACGCGCGGCGGCGGATTGCCCAGGCGTGACTTGAGAGTCGTGCCCTTGGAGCAGATCGCGCCCAGCCGCTCGACGTCGACGACTTCGCCGTACTCGACGCCGTAGCCAAAGGTGCCCGAAGCGACCAGGATGGGATTGCGCAGGCGCAACCCGCGACCCAGGTCGACGCTCAGGTCGACGCCGGCCGCGGCCAGTACGTCGCTCATGCCCAGCCCTCCCAGGCGATCTCCTCGGCCGCGAACACCGGGCCCTCTCGGCAGACGCGCTGCGGCCCCTTGGCACCCATGATCACGCACCCCAGGCAGGCGCCCACGGCGCAGCCCATGTTCTGCTCGACCGACACCTGCAGCCAGGCCCGCCGGCGAGCGGCGGGCGAGCCCAGCGGCTGGGACCGCGGCCCTCCGCGCCGGCTCAGGCGGGCCACGCCGAGGCGCTTGTCGCGACCCCGCGCCAGGTCGGCCAGGGCGGCCAGCATGGGCATCGGGCCGCAGGCAAAGCACTGGTCGGCCCACGCCTCGAAGCGCGGCACCACCTCGGTCACGCGACCGTGGTGGCCGAAGCTACCGTCGTCGGTGGCCACCACGTACTCGACCTCGTCCGGTAGCAGCGTGGAGGGGTAGACCTCCGCCGCGCTCGCCGCACCGAAGAGCAGGGTTACCTGCCTGCCTTCCGCCAGCGCCTCGTCGGCCAGCGCGCGGACGCCGGCCATGCCCAGGCCGCCGGCCACCAGCAGCAGGTGGCGGCTGCGCCGGTCCGGCTCGAATGGGTGCCCCAGCGGACCGAGCATCTCGGCCGTGTCCCCGGCGCGCATGCGGGCCAGCCACTCGGTGCCTTTGCCGGTGATCCGGAAGTGGATGGTGATACGGCCGCCGCGCCGATCGTAGGTGTTGATGCTGAACGGCCGGCGCAGCACGAGACCGGAGTAGTCCGGCGTGCGCACGTGGACGAACTGGCCCGCCTTGGCCGCCTGGGCGAGGGCCGGCGCGGCATAGGTCTGCAGCCACTGGCCGGGCAGGAACTCCTGCGCCTCGACCAGCTCGGCGGCGAGCAGCTTCACCGGCTCAGGCGCAGATCGTCAGCGCCGCTCGGCGTCGTCCGTGTCCTGCTCCCGCTGGAGCTCGCCGGCCGGCTCTTCGCTCGACTCCTCCTCCGACTCGTCGTCGGATGTGTCGTCCAGCTCGTCGTCATCGCCCCCGCCGACGGCCGGGTAGGTCTCGACCAGTGCCTCGGCGAAGTCGCCGAAGACGTCGGTGGGGTCGTAGAACTCGACCAGCTCATCCGGCGAGGACAGGCGCCGCCATTCGGCCCGGCCCTCCTGCTCCTCTTCGTCCTCGAGCTGGGGCACGACCTCCGCCTCAAACGAGCCGTTGGACTTGAACCACAGGCGCTCGTCCTCGTCGTCGAGGATGAGCACGTCGCCCAGGTGCCGGGCGAGGTCCGCGCTGGCGATCTCGAACTGCTCGACCAGCCGCGCCTCGGAGTGCTGGCTGCGCTCCTGGAAGGTGAGCGCTAGGTCGTACAGCCGTCGGGCAGCTTCCTCCCGGCTGGCCGGCTCGCCTTCCGCCGCCTGGCGGGCCGCCCACTCGTCGGCCGCCTCGGCGTAGGCCTCGTCGGCGAACTCGTCCTGGCCCACGCCCACGCCCACCCGCTCGTCGGGCGCAATGCCCGCCGTGTCCAGCAGGTCATCGGTGGCCGTCGGCTCGTCGGGCAGACCGCCTTCCTGTCGCGCGGCCTCGGCGAAGGCGGCGTAGATGTCGGCCGGGTTGTACAACTCGACGAGCTCGCCGGCGCTCTCGATGACCTCGGTCTCGGAATACCACTGGCCGGTGGCCTCGTCCTGGTAACGCGTGCGCGAGCGGAAGCTGCCGTCGGGCGCGACGGACAGGTAATCCGGCTCGTCGTCGATGAGGACCATCCCGCCGGCATCGTGGATGCGCCGCCTGTTCGCATCGAGGAAGCTCTTGAGCTGCTCGCCGGCGCTGGCCAGGAAGCTGTTGCGCTCCATGGCCGCGTCGGCGGCAATCTCGCCCAGGGCGCCGGGTCGCTCGTCCATCGCTTGTCTCCTTCCGTCAGGGGTGGTATTCGAGGTCGGGTCCCATCCGCTCGCGGAGGAACATGGCGTGATGACGTTCGAACATCCACTCGCCCGCCCGGTGGCCCAGGGCGCGCGAGCGCTCGTCTGACTCCAGTCGGTCGATGGTGCCGTAGTCGGGTAACTCGAGCAGGATCACGTTGTCGAAATCCCAGCCGTAGGCCACGTTGTACCAGCCCAGGAAGCGGATGCCGAACTCTTCCTCGTAGCGCTTAACCTGGCGCGGGAAGAGCTTGCGCATGAAGAACTTGAAGAACGGGTCACGACCACGCCGGACCGAGAAGAAGGTCGCCAGGACTGGCACGGCATCGGGCTCCTGCTCACTTCACCAGCCCTTACGGCGTCCTGGGCTGCGCCGCACATTGTCGCACGCTGGCCGCGGGGCTCAGGCCGGCGGGCGCGGACCGTCGCGCTCGCCGGCTGGGGCATCTGCCGGAGGTTCGGCGGCCTCCTTTTCTTCCAGCATGCCGACCGTCTTGCGCGCAGTCGGAGCCAGTGGTCGCCGCTGGCTGCGCCTGTCGGCCGCGACCAGGCGGAGCAGGAAGATGGCCGTCTGGCCCACGAGTAGCAGCAGCACCAGGACGACGATGAGCAGGGCCGCGCTGATCCATGGCTCGGCGCCCCACACGACGCTGAGCGGCGTGAGCACCAGCAGCAGGGAGAGCACCGCCACCTGTGCCCAGAAGCAGCCCAGGCCCGGCCCGCGCCCGGCGTCCAGCGGCTCGCCCTTGTAATCGGGCAAGCGGGGGCTCTCGGGCGGCTCCGAATCGGGCCGTTGGGCACGCGCTGAGGGCCGCTCGGCAGGTTCCTGGTCGGGCATCGGCAGCCGATAGTAGAGGCGCGGCGCCTAGCCCGTTGCCGGACGGAGCAGAATTGGGACTCTTGCGTGGAGGCTGACATGGGAAAGTGCGACGGCATGGTCCACCTGCGCCGGGCCCACCAGGCCGATGCTGAACAGATCGCGCGGGTGCACGTGCTGACCTGGCAGTCGGCCTACAGGGAGCTGCTTCCCGCACCCTTCCTGGCCGGCCTCAGCGTCGAGGCGCGCCGCGGGCACTGGGCCAACCAGCTGGCGGTGCTGTCCGCCGAGCGCACGCCCTGGCTGGCCGAGGCAGACGGCGAGGTCGTGGGCTTCGCGCACGTTGGCCCCAGCCGTGACGACGACGCCGGCCCCACCACCGGCGAGGTATATGCCGTCTACGTCCTGCCCGACTGCTGGGACCGGGGGCTGGGACGCAACCTGCTGCAGCACGGCGAGCGTGATCTGCTCGCTCACGCTTACGACGAGGCCACACTGTGGGTGCTCGACAGCAACGAGCGGGCGCGGCGCTTCTACGAGGCGGCCGGCTGGCACACCGACGGCGCCACCAAGACCGAGCGGCTGGGCTCCGTCGAGCTCAGCGAGGTGCGCTACCGGCGCGCACTGAATCCCTCGCGGATGTCCTGAGCGTCGGGCAGCAGGCCGCCCAGCACGGCCATGCGCAGCGGCACGCCGTTGCGCACCTGCTCGAGAACCAGCGAGCGCGGCCCGCGGGCGACCTCGCGAGTGACCTCGATGCCCTCGTTGACCGGGCCGGGATGCAGGAGGAACGCGCCCGGCGCGGCGCCGGCCAGCCGCCGCTCGTCTATCTGGTAGCGCGTGACGTACTCGGCGCGCGACGGCTGGCGCCGGCTCATGCGCTCGAACTGCATGCGCAGGGCCATCACCGCGTCGGCGTCGGCCAGCGCGGCGGGAAGCTGGTCCGTCAGCGTTAGCCGCCTGTCGGCAGGCAACTCCTCCGCCAGCGACTCGAAGCCGCGCAACAGCTCCGGCGGGGCACAGGCCCATACGTCGGCCCCGGCACAGGTCAGCGTCCAGGCATTCGAGCGCGCCACGCGTGAGTGGCGCAGGTCGCCCACGATGGCGATCTTGCGCCCGCGCAGGTCGTGCGTGCCCAGGGCGCGCCGGAGCGTGAACAGGTCGAGCAGCGCCTGCGTTGGATGCGCGTGCCAGCCGTCCCCGGCGTTGACCACCGAGCGCGAGAAATGACGTGCGGCGACCCATGGCGCGCCGCTGCGATGGTGGCGCAGGACCAAGAAGTCCGCGCCCAGCGCGTCCAGCGTGCGCGCGGTGTCGGCCAGTGACTCGCCCTTGACCAGCGAGCTCGCGCCCGGCTCCAGCACGAGGACCTCCGCGCCAAGGTTGCGGGCGGCGATCTCGAAGGACAGGCGCGTACGCGTGGACGGCTCGGCGAAGAGCAGTGCCACGCGGCGCCGGCTGAGCTCCTGCTCTGGGGCGTGCCGCCGATCGAGTCCGGCGCGATGCGTTTCGGCTCGGCGCAGGATGCGCTCGAGGGCCTCGTCCGACAGGTCGTTCACGTCGAGCAGGTGGCGCGGCCAGCCGCTGCCGTGCCTGCGCGTCTCAGCCGCCGTTGCGACGCTCAATGACGACCTCGTCATCACCACCGTCCACCTCCTGCACGTGTACCCGGATGGTCTCCTCGCGCGCGGTAGGCACGTTCTTGCCCACGTGATCAGCGCGGATGGGCAGCTCACGGTGGCCCCGATCGATGAGCACGGCCAGCCGAACGGCCTGCGGCCGTCCCATCTCGACCAGCGCGTCCATCGCGGCTCGCACCGTGCGCCCCGTGAAGAGAACGTCGTCGACGACCACGACGGTCGAGTCCTCGAGATTGAAGGGCAGGTCGCTGCCGCGCAGTTGCGGACCGCGCGCGTCGCGCTGCCGGTCGTCGCGGTGGAAGGTGATGTCCAGTCCGCCGACCGGCGGTCGCCGGCGCTCGTGGTTCTCGATCAAGCCGGCCAGCCGCTGGGCGAGGGGCAGGCCCCGGCGCTGGATGCCAACCAGGGCCAGCCCTTCGACGCTGCCGTGCTTCTCGACGATCTCGTGGCTGATGCGCACGAGCGCGCGCCGCACGTCGTCGGCGGTCATGATCTGGCGGCTCGTCACCCGCCAATACTAGAAGGCCGGCACGACCTCGCGCAGGTCGAGTTCGGGCAGGTCCAGCCCGCCTTCGCCGCCCGGGCCCCAGGTCCTGATGCGCAGCTCGCCATCGCCGCCCGTGTCGGTCGGCCCGATCCAAGCCACGCGGTCTGTGCCCAGCGTGAAGTTGCGCCGGGCGAGGGTGGGGGCCAGCAGCGTCTCGGCGGGGCTCAGCCGGCCGCCCTCTTCTGCGATGGTCAGCACCTTCAGGTGTCCCCACGAGGCGCCCGCGGCATCGGCCAGCCAGTAGCCGAGCAGCATGCCGTCGCTCGCCCAGCGTACCTGCCAGTCGAGCACCGGCTCGTGGACGGGATCGCGTTCGGGATCCAGATCGACCAGTTCGAAGTCGGGCCAATCGGCTGCCGGAGCAGTGGCTCCGGGTCCGGCCTCGGGCGCGTCGCTGGGCGGCGCAGCGCCGGCCGACGGCTCGGGGCTGACCTCGTCCGTCGCCGACTCGAGGCTGACCTCGTCCGTCGACGACTCGTCCGGCGTGGGGTTGCCCCGGTCGGGCGGGGCGGTGACCTTGGGTTGCGCCCGCGGACTGGCTTCGGGCAAGCCGGCCGGCGCCTCGGGGGTGGCCGGCGGCTCGGTCGACTCGGAGGGCGGCGCCGTAGGCATTTCTGTAGCGGCCAGCTCGAGAGCGCTCCAGTCGGCGAGGTAGAGCGCTCCCGTCAGCGGACGCGCGCGCGTCGCGGAGAACTCCATGGTCCCTTGCCAGACGACGGCCCGATCCCCCAGCGGGCTCACCTGCGGAAGCCACAGGTCGGCTATGGGCAGCACCTGCTCGAGGCCCGTATGCGGATCGATGAGCACGGTGCTGAGCGTGGCCGGACCGTCCGCCTCGCCGAGCAGGACGCGACTGGCCACGATTCGTTCTCCCGACCAGGAGGCGAAGTAGGTCATGCCGTCGTTGGTCAGGCGGATGGCCGTCTCGGTGCCCTCGCGCCAGGCGTAGACATCCGGGCCCCGGCTGGCGTCGGCCGGCATGGCGCTGAAGGCGAGCAACTCGCCGTTCGAGGCCCAGGCCGGTGGGGCACCGACGGCGTGGACGTCGTCCAGGATCACCACCGCGGTCAGTGACTGTGCCGTCGCCGCAGTCGGCTGGACGGGCGGCGTGATGGACGGCGGCTCGGTGCTGGACGGCAGCTCGGGCGACGTTAGCTCAGGCGAGGGCTCAGCCGGCGGCGAGCCGGCGGCAGCGGGCGAGACGCTGGGCGCGACGGGGGAGGCTGCGTCGGCGGTCGGTTCAGGAGCGGGCGGACTGCCTTCCGGCGCGGCAGTCAAGCCTGCCGTGGCCGCCGGCTCGCTCGACGGGCGGTCGGGCGGCTGATCGGGCGGTGGCCCACCCAGCTCACTGCCCAGCACCAGCGCCACCACGCTCTGGCTGCTCGTGATGGCGAGGCGCTCGCCGTCCGGGCTGACGCTCAGATTCGAGGGTGTCACCCCGCGCGGCAGCGCGATCACCTGCGGCGAGAGGTCTTCCTCGACGAGACAGCTCAGCGCGGAGGTGGGGCAGACCTGGTTGACCTCGGCGCGATAGAGGACCATCCCGCCGGCCTCCGAGCCCAGGAACGCCATGCGCTGGGGCGCCACGCCGAAGGGTGTGGGCAGCAACAGGCGCGGGCTGCCGCTGGCGGTCTGCGGTTGAGGCGTTGGGCCGAGCTGCGATGTGCCAACCAGGAGGGCCACGCCCAAGGCGGCCACGGTGCCGGCCAGCGCGGCACGTGGCACCCGGCGTGGGCCACCCGCCGCCGGCCAGCTCCGGCGGGCCATCTCGCGGTCCAGGCCGACGGAGGTTCGCGCCCACAGGTCGCGCGGCGGCGACTGGGGCGGCAGGGAGCGGAGCTTGCGCCGCTGCTCGTGGTAGTCGTTGTGCACCGCTCGGCACTCGGCGCAGGCCAGCAGGTGGCGTACCAGCTGGCGCTCCTCCAGCACGCTCAGCTGCCCGGCCAGGCGGTCGGAGATCAGCTGGCGGTAGCGCGCGTGCTCGCCCCGGCTCATGGGCGCTCACGCTCCTCGCCCGAAACCGCGGACTGCGGGCGGCCCTCCGCGACGGCGCTCCTGGCTCGCTCGACGGCGAGGGCCTGGCGCAGTGACTCGCGAGCCCGCGTTAGCAGCGCACGCGCGGCCACATGAGATACGCCCAGCGCTTCGGCCAGCTCTATGCCGCTCAGCTCCTGCAGCTCGGCAAGCAGCAGCGCCTGGCGCTGGCGCGGCGGCACCTGGGCCAGGGCGCGCTCCATGTCACCTGACAGGCGCCCGTGCAGGGCGAGGTCCTCGGCCGAGGCAGCGCTGCCGCGGCTCTCCCCCGACCAGGGCACGAAGCGCACGATCTTGCGCCGGCGCAGCTCGTCGAGCGCCGTTCGACCGGCGATCTGGTACAGCCAGGCGCGTGCCCGCTCGCGGTCGGCCAGCGTGTCGTAGGCGCGGTAGGCCTTGATGAACGCCTCCTGCGTCAGGTCGGCGGCCAGCTCGTGGTCGCGCAGCATGCGCGCGAGGTAGCTGTAGATCTCGGCGTGGTGGGCGGCGTAGAGCTGCTCGATCGCGGCGCGAGCCGTGGCGCCGTCGGTCGTCACTCGTGTCGCCCCCAGCACTTGTCGTTGGACTGCAAGAACGGGCATATGACCTGCTGCTGTCCGGGACCTGGCTCTGGGGAGCCGGGGGCGCGCCGGGAAGTTGTGGCGCCGTCCAACCCGCTGTGACGTGCCGAGGCGGCCGCGTGTGACGCGACGGTGCGCCCGGTCAACGGCGTCACCGCTCCGCCTCTCGCCTGAAGTCGTCCCAAGAGCGCCTGGCGCCGTGGCCGCGCCGCCCATCGACGCCCACGCCGGCGGCGGCCCCATCCGCTGCCTCGGCCGCCTCGAGGAGCTCGGCGACGGCCTCCTCCGGGCTGACCGGGTTGACCGGCAAGCCGGTGCCCAACTCCAGGCCGCCGATCTCGCGCAATCGGGGATGGATCTCCCAGTGCCAGTGGTACGTCTCGTCGACCCGCTGGCGCAGCGGAGCGGTGTGCAGCAGCAGGTTGTAGGCCGGCCAGTCGAGCATCGACAGCAGCCCCAGAACGTGCTGCAACGTGTGCGTGGCGCCGGTCAGCTGGGCGTCGGTAGCCGTGCCGAAATCGGCCGCGTGGTGCCGCGGCACGACCCACAACTCGAATGGCGAGCGCGACGCATAGGGGGCGAAACAGACCGCCGCCGCGTCCTCGTGCACCAACCGAGTGCGCTGCGCCACCTCCTCCTCGACCAGCCGGCAGAAGGCGCAGCTGCCCTCGCGGATGAGGTAGCGCGCCGCGCCGCCCAGCTCTTCGCCGATGCGGTGAGGGATCTGGGGCACGTCGTAGAAGTCCAGGCAGAGGTGGTCGGTCATGGCGCCGGCCTGCGTGCCCCAGTTCTGGACGACCTGCAGGTAGTCGGTGCGCTGGGCGGCCTGAGCTGCCTGGATGGCCTCGCGCGCGCGGCCGAGCATCTCGAAGCAGACCTGCGGGCTGGCCTCAGCCAGTGGCCGGTGCTCGCCGGGCGGTGCCACGATGGTCTGCCACGAGCCCCTGTCGCCCAGCAGCCCCAGCTCCGGATCGCGTCCCTCCTGGCCGCTCTGGCGCGCCTCGCGCTCGGTGCCGGCCACCGTGAACGCCTCGGGCTTGAGCATTCGTACGCGGACGCCCTCGCCCGGCGGCTGGCGGCAGTTGGGACACTCGTGCGGGTCCTGCCCAACGGGTTTGGCCGGCCGCCGGAAGCGCGACCTGTCGAACTCCCGATCCACGACGGTTGCCACCCACCAACCCGTGATGCTGTCCTTGCGCAGCTCGAACAGCCCGCGCGCCACCGTCGTCCTCAGGCCGTGCTGTGGGCGGGCGCGCCCTCGGCGCCGTCCGCGGCCTCGCGGGCCTCGGTAGCCTGCCGCAGCCGGGAGTCCAGGGCATCGGCGAAGAGGGTCGCGGCGCGCTCCACGCTGACGGTCGAGGGCTGGGCGTCGGCAGTCGACCAACCCGCCTCTCGGGCGATGGAGGTGACCTCGACGTCGGGCATGCCGCAGGGGTCGATCAGCTCGAAGTGGGACAGGTCGGTGGTCACATTCAAGGCGATGCCGTGGTAGGTCACGCCCCGCTCGAGGCGCAGGCCCAGCGCACCCAGCTTGCGCGGCTCGTGCGAGTCGGGCTCGCACCAGCAGCCGGGGAAGGTCTCGAGCCTGCCGGCCTGCACGCCGTAGACAGCGGCCGTGTCGATCATGGCGTGCTCGAGCGCGCGCACGAAGGGCCGCAGCAGAAGGCCCCGCTGGGCGAGCCTGACGATGGGGTAGGCCACCAGCTGGCCCGGCCCGTGGTAGGTCACCTCACCGCCCCGCTCGACGCGGATCAGCTCGATGCCGCGGCGCTTGAGCTCGTCGTGACCGGCCCGTACGTGGCTGGGGTCGCTCTGTCGGCCGAGCGTCAGCACCGGCTCGTGCTCGAGCAGCAGCAGCGTGTCCGGGATGCGCTCGGCGTTGCGCGCCTCGACGAGCTGGTGCTGCAGTTTCCACGCCGCGGGGTACTCGATGCGCCCGAGCCAGCGCCGTGCCAGACCATCCATGCGCGGCACGATAGCAGGCGACGCTGGTTGGGCGGCCGCGGGGCGCCGTGGGGCGGCGGCCGTGGCGGGCCGTGGGAGTGGCGGCCGTGCGCGACGAGCGTCGAAGTCCCTGGCGCCGTGTGCACCGGCTGCACCTAACCGCCAAGCAGAGGCCGAATGTGCCGCCAGGCACACGCAACAGCCAGGCGGGGACCCGAGCTTGACCCGTTTGTCTGGCCGTCTGTCGCACGGGATGCACATTCCGCCAATGTGAAGCCGTTAGGTGCACCACGTGCACGTACGGCTAATCGGCGGCCGACCAGCAGGCCCAGAACGACGCCGTCACGCGGAGGCGTCCGGCGTGTCCAGGCATCACAGCACGACGATGGCGTCACGGCCTGGATCCCGCCCCGCTGCCAGCGCCGCCATCACCCTGCGCGTGTCCAGGTCGAAGCTGGCTAGGAGCGCGCCGCGCGCCTCCGCGAGGGCATGCCGGTTGGCGTGGCTGCCGGCGACGACGAGGATGAGCCGCTGCGCCCCCATGTCGCGGCCCTTCTGCTGGGCGCTCCTCAGCTGAGCCTGCAGATCGCGTAGTCGGGTGATGACCTCTACGGCTATGACGCAAGCGGCGCCGCTGAGCAACACGTCGACCGCCCTGAGATCGGCGGGCAGGGGAATCGGCGCATCCAGCGTCACCCGCCACCCATGCGCCACGCGCTCCAGGAATCGCTCGACGTAGCGGGTTTGCGCTGCATCGCGCAGCGCGCCGCCCTGCGGATACAGCTTGAACCACAACCGGAGGCCGACCACGGCAGCATGCTCAGCGAGCCTCTCCGCCGGCACACGCTGCAGCCGTCCCTGCTCGAGGCGCGAAATTTGGCTGCGCGAGACGCCGAGGGCGGTCCCGACGTGGACCTGACTCAGGCCCAGCGCCAGGCGGGCCTCGCGCAGCTCGCTGCCGATCTCCGCGAGTGCCTGGCGCCAGCGCCGCCGTGCCTCGTGCAACGCGCGCGTCCGGTTGGCCATCGCGACATGATCGGCCGCCTCGCTTCACCGGCTCTCATCGGCTACTGCTCCGTGACTTATCAGAATCGTCTCCCCCCGTGCAGCACTTGCACCTAACGGCCAAGCAGTGGCCACATGTGTCGTCCGCTGCACGCCCTGGCCAAGCTGCCGCCTTCTACCTGGCTGTCTGTCCCACGGGATGCACATTCCGCGAGTGCCTGGCGTTTAGGTGCGCCGCGTGCACACTCAGCGGGGCAGAAGCGCGGGGGCAGAAGCGCGGGGCAGAAGCGCGGGGCAGAAGCGCGGGGCAGGAGTTGCGCTGATCTAGCCGCGCTCGACCAGTGGCTTGACCTCGCCCACCAGGCGGACCAGCGTCTCGTCGTCGAACGGTGCCGGGATCTCCGCGATTGCCGTGCGGAAGCCAAGCTCGCGCACGGCCAGCCACTGCTCGGCGACGTCCTCGGGCGTGCCCACCCAGAACGTGGCATCCGCCTCCACGCGGGACATCGGCGTCTGGTTGTGCTCCATCAGCCGCCGCCACAGTGCCTCTGCCTCCGCCCGGCTGTCGCGGATGATGGGCTTGCAGCCGATCGTGCGCTCGATCTCCGCACAGTCGCGTCCGACGTCGGCGCAGTGGGCCTCCAGCGCGGCGACCTTGCGGCGCATCACCTCCGGCCGGCCCATGCCGTTCCACATGTCGGCGTAGCGCGCCACGGTGCGCAACGTCTTCCGCTCGCCCGACCCGCCGATCATGATGGGCAGGCGGGCCTGCAGCGGCACGGGCTCCTGGCGCAGGTTGCGGAAGGCATATCGCCCACCTTCCGGCGACGTGGCGGACCCGCCGTCCAGCACCTGCCGCACGGCTCCCACGGCCTCGTCCAGCCACGTCAGCCGCTCGCCCGGACTCCGACCAAACTCGAGGCCATGGGCGGTGTGCTCGTACTCGAACCAGGCGCCGCCCAGGCCCAGGATGGCGCGCCCGCCGCTGAGGTGGTCCAGCGTGGTGGCCGACTTGGCCACCAGCCCTGGATTGCGAAACGTGTTGGCACCGACGAGCAGCCCGAGCTTGATCCGCGTCGTCACCTTGGCCCAGGCGGCCAGCGTCAGCCAGCCCTCGAAGATGGGCTGTTGCGGCTCACCGAAGATGGCGTGCAGGTGATCCCACGTCCAGAGGTGGTCGTAGCCCAGCTCCTCCACCCTGCGCGCGCCCGCTTCGAAGAACGGCCAGTCGGTGCCCTGACTCCAGAGCAGGATGCCCAGCCGCAGCTCGCTCACCAGCCGATTGTAGGCAGCGGCCCGATCAGCGGCCGGCGGCAGCCGTCGACTGGCGAGCCACCAGCTTGGGTGTCAGGACGACGTCGGCTACGTCCTCGCGCTGCGCCTGGCGGGTGATCATGTCGAAGAGCAGATCGCCGGCCAGCCGCCCCATCTCGACGCCGGACTGGCTGATTGTCGTCAGTGGCGGGATGGTGTAGGCGGCCAGGTCGATGTCGTCGTAGCCCACGATCGAGAGCTGGTCGGGGATGGCGATGCCCGCCTCGAAGGCGGCCTTCATCAGCCCGAAGGCGGTCGTGTCGGAGGTTGCGTACAGCGCGCTCGCCCCGCCCATCGCGCCGTCGGAGAACAGCCGCGTGCCGAGCTCGTAGGAGGGCGCCGGCTCAGGGTCCGTGATGTGCACGGCGATGTGCTCGGCCGCCCCGTGGCGCTCCATGAACTCGCGGTACACCTCGATGCGCCGCCGGCCGTCGTAGGTGCGCGCGTCCGAGACGCACACGATCGAGCGATGACCGAGCGACCAGAGGTGCTCCATGGCCAGCATGCTGCCCGACACGCTGTCGCCGTAGACGCCCGGCACCTGGCGCCGGCCGGTGCGGTCCGTGACGCCCACCACGTAGCGGTGTTGCTGGCTGAGGATGTCCAGCGCCGGGTCGCCGCCTTCGAGGTCGCCGATGACGATGATGCCGTCGGCGTGCGAGCGCTCGAACATCGAGCCGTAGGCGATGGCCACCTCTGCCCGGTAGTCGACGTGGCCCAGGAACAGGCGGTATTCGCGTGCGCGAGCGACCTCGTTGATGCCGCGCAGGACCTGCAGATGGAAGGGATCGGAGATGTCGCGCGCGATCACGCCCAGCAGCGAGCTCCGGCTGCCGCGCAGTCCGCGGGCCAGCAGGTTGGGGGTGTAGCCCAGCCGTGCGGCCGCCTCCAGCACCCGCGTGCGTGTCTCGGCTCGGATGGGGATGCCGCTCTCGCGGCCGTTGAGAATGCGCGACACCGTCGTCACCGACACGCCCGAATCGCTGGCCACGTCACGCAACGTGACGCCCTTGCGCCAGCCCGGCCGTTCGACCTCTCCGACGGTCATGAGTCCCCTGATTCCCTCCCAAACCCACTTGACGACCCCTTGCCAGCGAGTATATCCTGCGGACGCTTATCGTCAAGCGCTAAACGATAAGCGCTATCGATAAGCCTTATCGTCAAGCCTGAGAGGGACACGGGTTGGACGGTTTCCCAAGGTTCGACCTACAGGGGCGCACGGCGCTGGTCACCGGAGCGGCACGCGGCTTGGGCCAAGCCATCGCGCGGGCCATGGCCGGGGCCGGAGCGGACGTGGCCCTTGGCCTGCGTGATCCGGACAGCGGCGCTGAGCTGTCACACGAGATAGAGGGCATGGGCAGACGCTGCCTGCGCGTCGCCATGGACGTCAGAGACCTGGGCCAGATCGGCCGTGCCGTGGAGCAGGTGACGACCACCTTCGGCCGCCTTGACATCCTGGTCAACAACGCCGGCCTGGGTCCCGCCAATCCGGCCGAGAGCGTGACCGAGGCGGATTACGATCTGACCATGGAGGTCAACGTCAAGGGCCTCTTCTTCGCCAGCCAGGCGGCCGGTCGAGCGATGATCGCGCAAGGCTTCGGGCGTATCGTCAGCCTGAGCTCGCAGGCCGGCTTCGTGGCCCTGCCCACCGAATCGGTCTACTGCATGAGCAAGGCCGCCGTGGCCCATCTGACCAAGTGCCTGGCCGTCGAGTGGGGCCGCTACGGGCTGACCGTCAACGCAGTGGCGCCCACCTTCATCCGCACTGACGGTACGGCCGCCGACCTGGCCGACGCCACGTTCGAGGCAGAGGTCATCGAGCGCATCGCCGGCGTACACCGCATCGGCGAGCCGATGGACGTCGCCGGCGCGGTGGTCTTCCTGGCCTCGCCCGCCGCCTCGCTGATCACCGGCACCACGTTGCTGGTCGACGGCGGCTGGACGGCCCGCTGACGGTGGCGAGGGCCGACGAAGAGATGGAGACTCCGGTTGTGAGGGATACCCATCGCGCAGTCGCCTCGGCGCGCGCGGCAGCGTCACGCAGCCGGGGCTGGATGCGCTTCCTGGGCCGCAACGGGATCCTGCTGGCGCTAGTCATCCTGCTCGTCATCGGGGCCGCCCTCTCACCCCACTTCCTGACCGTCAACAACCTGGCCAACGTGGCCCGCAACACGTCCATCGTGGGCATCCTGGGGATCGGCATGACGTTCGTCATCCTGACCCGCGGCATCGACCTGTCGGTCGGTTCGATGCTGGGCTTCACCGCCATCGTCTTCGCGCTCGTGCTGGGCAGCGGCGTGCCCTGGCCGCTGGCCATCGCGCTGACCATCGTGGCCGGCGGCATGGTCGGTGCCCTGAACGGGCTGGGCATCACCAAGGGCCGGCTGCAGCCCTTCATCATGACCCTGGGCATGCTGGTCATCGCCCGCGGCGTGACGATGAGCATCGTCGATGGCAAGCCCCAGCCGCTGGGCGCGGCCGCGCGCGACGTGGCCTGGCTGGGCACCGGCACGGTCGCCGGCGTACCCGTGCCGGTGCTGATCTTCGCCGGGCTAGCCCTGTTCGCCTGGTTCGTGCTGCGCCATACGACCTTTGGGCGACAGGTCTACGCCGTGGGCGACAACCCGGAAGCGGCGCGCCTGTCGGGCATCTCCACCAACCGGGTGATCTTCAGCGTCTACGTGATCAGCGGCATGTGCGCAGCGGTGGCCGCGCTGATCGAGGTCACCCGCCTGGCCACGGCCGTGCCCAGCCAGGGCACCGGCGCCGAGCTGGATGCGATCGCCATCGTGGTCATCGGCGGCACCAGCCTGTTCGGTGGCGAGGGCGGCGTGGGCGGCACGGTCATCGGGGCGGCGATCATTGCCGCCGTCAACAACCTGCTCAACCTTCTGGGCGTCTCGCCCTTCTCCCAGCAGATCGTCAAGGGGCTGATCATCGTCGGCGCTGTCTTCCTGGAGCGCCGCAGCCGTCGCGAGGAAGGGAGGTGAGTCCCTGAGGAGTGGGAGTGAAGCGGTTCGGGGACGAGGCACTAAGCCCGTGCCCCCGAACATCCGTCACCCGGCGAAGGATCTTGAGTTCAAGGAGGACACGGGCATGTTGAGGATAGCGAGACTGATCTCACCCATACTGGCTGCGCTGCTGGTGGCCTGCACACCTGCCGCGCCGGCCACGCAGGCACCTGCCGCGCCGGCCACGCAGGCACCGGCCACCCAGGCACCGGCCACCCAGGCGCCGGCCACGCCTGCCGAGGCGCCGAGGATCGGCTTTTCACAGGCAAACGGCAGCGACGTCTGGCGCATCAACCAGACCAACAACGTGCGCGACTTCTGCGCCGAGTACATGCCAGGCGCCGATGTCGTCGTGACCGACGCCCAGGGCGACGAGGCCAAGCAGTCGGCCGACGTGGATGACCTGATCGCGCAGGGCGTGGACGTCCTGCTGCTGACCCCGCTCTCGTCGGCGCCGCTGACGCCGGCCGCCCAGCGTGCTCTGGACGCCGGCATCCCGGTCATCACGCTCGATCGTAGTGTCGAGACAGATGTCACTCAGCACATCGGGGCGGACAACAAGCTCATCGGCCGGGCGGCCGCCGAATTCGTGGCCGAGACGCTGTTGGGCGGCGAGGGCGGCAGGGTGCTGGAGATCCAGGGCGTCATCGGCGCCTCGGCCACCACCGACCGCCACGACGAGTTCGTGGCCTGGCTGGAGGAGAACGCGCCCAACGTCGAGATCGTGGGCGGCAGCCAGACCGGCGAGTACCGTCGCGAAAACGCGCTGGTGGTCATGAACGACTACCTGTCGACGTTCGGCGCCGGTGAGGCAGACGTGGTCTACACGCACAACGACGAGATGGCCCTCGGCGCCGTGCAGGCGCTGGAGACCGCCGGCCGCCTCGAGGAGATGGCGGTCGTCGGGGTTGACGGCCAGAACGAGGCGATCGACGCCATCGCCGATGGCACGATCGCGGCCACCTTCACCTATGACAACGCCGGCAAGGAGGCCTGCGAGTCCGCAGCCGCCCTGCTGGACGGCGAGACTATCGACCCCTTGTGGGTGCTCGAGACGAACCAGATCGACGCGACCAACGTGGAGGACTGGATCGGACAGGGCTTCTAGGCGCGGAGCCTGGCACTTGCGCTGGGTGACGCAATGAACGTCGTCGAGGGCACGGCAGCCTCCTCCGCCGTGCCCTCGGCGCGCGCCCCGGTCCTCGAGATGCACGGCATCGACAAGTCGTTCCCGGGCGTGCACGCGCTGAGAGACGTGGATCTCGAAGTCGGAGAGGGCGAGATCCTGGGCCTGGTCGGCGAGAATGGGGCGGGCAAGTCGACCCTGATCAAGATCCTCTCAGGCGCCTACACGCGCGACCGGGGCGAGCTGGTGGTCAGCGGCGAAACGGTCGAGGCACCGGACCCGCAGTCGATGATCCGCCGCGGCGTGGCGGTCATCTACCAGGAGCCGTCGCTGGCCCCGCATCTGACCGTTGCCGAGAACATCTTCATGGGCCGCCTGCCCACCGGCCGGCTGGGCATCGTCGACTGGCAGCGGTTGGAGCAGGACACCGCCCTGATCTCGCAGCGCCTGGGGCTGGACCTGGAGCCGCGCGCGGTCGTCGGCCGGCTGAGCGTGGCCCGCCGGCAGATGATCGAGATCGCCAAGGCGCTCTCGCGCGACGCCCGCATCATCGTCCTCGACGAGCCATCGGCCGTGCTGGCCGACTCTGAGCTGCAGGGCCTGTTCGGCGTGATGCGCCGGCTGGCCGAGAAGGGCACCGCCTTCGTCTACATCTCGCACCGGCTCAACGAGGTCTTCCAGATAACCGACCGAGTGGTCGTGATGAAGGACGGCCGAGTGGTCGCCCGAACAGCCACCAGTGAGCTCAGCGCTCCGCAGCTGGTGCGCCTGATGGTCGGCCGCGAGCTGGCCGAGGAGCGCGTTGAGCGGCGTGCCGAGCGAGGCGAGGTCGCGCTCGAGGTAGAGGGCCTTCAGCGCGCCGGTCTGCTGCACGGGATAAACCTGCGTGTGCACCGCGGCGAGATCGTGGGTATTGCCGGCCTGGCCGGCTCTGGCCGCACGGAGCTGCTGCGCGCCATTCACGGCGCAGACCGCATCGACGGAGGGCAGCTGCGGGTTTTCGGCCGGCCGGTGAGCATTCGTTCGCCGCGCGAGGCCATCGCGCTGGGCATCGGGCTGCTGACCGAGGATCGCAAGGCCGACGGCCTGCTGCTCGAGCAGTCGGTCGCCTTCAACATCACCATCACCAGGCTCGGTGCCGTCGTTCGGCGCGGCGTGATCCAGCCGCGGCGCGAGCGCCGGACCGTGGGCGACTTCGTCCAGCGCCTGGCCATTCGCACGCCCGGCATCCGCTCGCGCGTGCGCAACCTGTCGGGCGGCAACCAGCAGAAGGCGATCTTCGCCAAGTGGCTGCACGCCGAGTCGCGCATCCTGCTCATCGACGAGCCGACGCGCGGCGTGGACGTGGGCGCCAAGCGCGAGATCTGGCAGCTGCTCTCCGACCTCGCGGCACGCGGCACGGCCATCGTGATGGTCTCCTCGGAGCTGCCCGAGATCCTGGCCGTCAGCGATCGCGTGCTGGTCATGCGCGAGGGGCGCATCACGGCCGAGCTGCCGCGCGGCGAGGCCACGGAGGAACGGATCATGCACCTCGCCACGCGCCAGGAGGCCTGATGCCCGAGTTCGCGACGGTCTTTGGGCGCGGCCTGCTCGAGGAGCTGCCCGTCTTCGTCCAGCGGCCGCATCTGGTCGTCACGATGGAGGATCTCTGGCCCCGTTTCGAGCGCTACTTCGACGACGGGCTCGCCGGCGTTCACTTGGTGCGCACCCTCGAGGTGGTCGAGCTCGAGCGGGAGGCCGACCTGCTGCCGGCCTGCTCGGCGGTCATAGGGCTGGGCGGCGGTCAGGCGGTCGACGTGGCCAAGTTCTTCTCCTGGCGCCGCGGGCTGCCGCTCTTCCAGGTGCCCACCGCGATGACCGTCAACGCGCCCTTCGGCCACCGTGCCGGGCTCCGGCGCGACGGTGTCGTGCGCTACCTGGGCTGGGCCGTGCCGGAGGCGGTCTACGTCGACTTCGATGTCGTGGCCAGCGCCCCGGCGCGGCTCAACCGGGCCGGTATCGGCGACATCCTTTGCTACCACACGGCCCACTACGACTGGAGCCTGTCGCACGAGCTGGGCAAGGTCGAGCCGCGCTGGCCGTACGACCCAGGGCTGGTAGCGGCGGCGCGCTCGCGGTTGGACAGCGTGCTGGGCTGCCTGGACGACATCCGTGCCGTCAATGAGACCGGTATCCGTGTGCTGATGGAGGCCCACCGCTGGGGCGGCGCCACGTTCCACGACTCGGGCTGGAATCCGCGCCACATCGAGGGCATGGAGCACTTCTTCTTCTACAACCTGGAAAGGCTGACGGGCCGGCACTTCATCCACGGCCAGCCGGTGGGCCTGGGCTGCGTCGTGGCGGCCACGCTGCAGGGCAACCAGCCCGAGAAGGTGCTCGCGGCGCTGCTGCGCGCCGGAGTGGACGTTCGCCCGCAGGCCATGGGCGTCAGCTGGGACGACTGCGCAGAGGCGATGCGGACGCTGGCCGGCTTCGTGCGCGAGGCCGGGCTGTGGCACACCACCGCTTCCGAGCGGCCCATGGACGACGAGTTCGTGGCCGGCCTGCGCCGGTGGATCGAGGAGGCCTACGAGGGCTGGGAGGAAGAGGCGTGAAGCTGGGCCTGACCTTGCCGCAGGGCTGTGACCGGGAGTTTCTGGGGCTGGACGCGGCTACCGCCTGGCGGCGCACGCTGGACGTCGCCCGGGTCGGGGAGGAGGCCGGCTTCGAATCGCTCTGGCTCTACGACCACATGCAGGTGGACCCGCCTCCGGAGGAAGCCATCGTCTTCGATCCCTTCGTCGAGATCGCGGCCCTGGCGGCGGTCACCTCGCGCGCGCGGCTGGGCCACCTGGTGCTATCGGCCGCCTACCGCAACGCGGCGTTGACGGCCAAGATGATCTCGACCGTCGACGTGATCAGCGGTGGGCGAGCCGTCCTTGGCATCGGCGCGGGCTGGAAGGAGGACGAGTGGCTGGCCTACGGCTACGGCTTTCCACCGGCACGCGAGCGGCTGGAGATCCTGGCCGACCATCTCGAGATCATCACGCGCATGCTGGCGCCCGGGCGGGCAACCTATGAAGGACGCTGGGCGCGCGTGGTGGACGCCATTCACGAGCCCAAGGCGCTTGCGGCGCGCATCCCGATCGTCGTGGGCGGCAACGGCCCCAAGGTCACCTGGCGGCTGGCGGCGCGTTTCGCCGACGAGATCAACCTCGATGCGCTGCTGCCGGCGGCCGTGGCGACGGCCCTGCCGGTCATCGCCGAGCGCTGCGCGGAGATCGGCCGCGACCCGGCAACGCTTTCCGTCTCCGTGCACATCTGGGGTGAGGCGGCGGCGGTCGCCGGCTTGGCTCGTCGCGAGCGGTTGCTGGAGTACGCCTCGCTGGGGCTGTCGCGCGCCGTGGTACAGGGCTTCCCCGGTGTCCATGATCCGGCGGCACTGGATGCGCTGATCGAGGACTGCGCGGCGGTGGGAATGCTGGAGGGTGTTGCCGCGACCTGACGGCCGCTGTGTAGGCTCCGTCGGGTCGGGTCGCTGGACCTGCCTGTCTGGAGCCGCCGCTATCGGGGCGTGCGTGCGGCGCACATCGCCGGAGGCTGGGAGTCTCGGCGGCTTGGTGGGTTCAGCCGACCTCGCGGCCGGTCAGCATCGAGGCGACGGTGCGCGCAGCTTCACCGATCGAGCGGGGCAGCGCCACGGTGTCCAGTTCGGCTGGCAGCTGGTCGGCTGCGGAGCCGCCGACCAGGCAGGCCACGCCGGCTCGTGCCTCGCGCAGCGCTTCGACCACGCGTACTGCGGCGGCGACGTCGGCGGCGGTGGGCACGGCGATGACGGCCACATCGGCGCCCGAGTCACGGATGACGCTGAGCCAGCTGTCGACCGGGACGTCGGCGCCCAGGAAGAGCACGCCGATACCCAGCCGGCGGGCGGCGACGGAGAAGGCGAGCGAACCCAGGTCGTGACGCGCCCCGGGCGGCAGCCCGACCACCACCTCGGCGGTGGTGGCGCGCGCCGATGCCTCGTAGAAGAGCGCCACCCGTCGGAAAACCGTTTGACTGGCGGCGTGCTCGGCGGCCACGCTCAGTTCGCCCGCTTCCCAGGCAAGTCCGACACGCTCCAGGGAGGGGAACACGACGGTCTCCATGGCGGACTCGAAGCTGCTCCTGGCAAAGATCTCGTCGAGCAAGGCCTCGATGGCGGCCGTGTCGTAGCGCAGCGCCGCGCGCACGAAAAGCTCGCTCAGCCGCTCGGCTTCGCCGGCCTGGCGGGCGACATCGGCCGGCGAGGCTCCATTGTCCTGCCCTGTTTCTACAGCGGTGAGCTGGGCCGTCTCTGCCACGCGACGAGCGGCTTCCCGCGGACGCCAGCCGTTCGCAACGAGCGCGCGCATGTGTTTTAGGCGGGCGATCGCCCCTTCGTCGTACAACCTGTAGCCGCTGGGCGTGCGTACCGGCTGGACAACTCCGTAACGCCGCTCCCAGGCACGGAGCGTCGGAATGCTTACACCGCTGCGGGACGCGGCCTCCTTGATGCTGTACACGGTTTGTGCACTATAGCGACTTGTCAAGGTCTTGACAAACCTTCGACACACGCTTTATGTTTTCGGCAGTACCTAGACAAAGCCTATACACGAGCCGACGGCCCGCTCTTCCCGGAGCCGAAAGCTCCTCCTCTCCAGCACGGCCCCGCGAGCCCGCCTCCCGGGCCGCGGGGTCGTGCCCATCAAGGTGACATCAGATGCCTACCCTGCACGAACGAGTCGAAACCTCACTGCCCATCGAGCAGACCTTTGCCTTCATCGGCGATTTCGCCAACTCGATGGTCTGGGATCCCGGGACCGTGGCCTCCGAGCGCATCGGTGACGGCCCGCTCGAGGTCGGTGCACGGTATCGCCTGGCCGTCCGCATGGGCCCGCGGACGGCGCCCATGGAGTACCGCATCGTGGAGCTCGATGTTCCGCGGCGGGTCGTCCTCTTCGGCAGTGGTTCGGGCGTCGAGGCGCGCGATGACATCCGATTCGAGGCCACGCCCAGTGGGGGCACCATCGTCGACTACAAAGCCGACCTCAAGCTGGTCGGCTTCCTTCGCCTGCTCCAGCCCTTCGCCGGTAAGGCCTTCTCCGAGATCGGGCGCAAGGCTGCCGCCGGCATGCGCGAGGCGCTGGCCGAGCTCGAGTCCGAGCACGCGGGCCAGCGCGCCCAGACGGATCGATGAAAGTAGCCGTGGTGGGCGCCGGTATCAGCGGCTTGACCGCCGCTTACGCGCTGCATCAGGCCGGCCGGCAGGTGGAATTGTTCGAGCGCGATCCGGCGCCCGGCGGCCACGTCAAGACGGTCAGCGTCCTGTCACCGGCCGGGCCGGTGGCCGTCGATACCGGTTTCATCGTCTACAACGAGCGCACCTACCCGCGCTTCGTCGGCCTGCTGCGCGAGCTGGGCGTGGAGACGCAGCCCAGTGACATGTCGCTCAGCTCTGTCTGTCGCGCCTGCGGAGTGGAGTTCAGCTCCCGCAGCCGGGGCGGCTTGTTCGCCCGGCGCAGTTCGATCGCGCGCGCGTCCCACTGGCGCATGCTGGCTGATGTGCTCCGCTTCCACGGTGATGCTCGCCGGACGACGGACGAAGGGTCGGCCACCGGCACGACCCTGGGCGAGTACCTCGACTCACGTGGCTACGGGCGCGGCTTTCGCAGCCACTTCGTGCTGCCCATCACGGCCGCCGTCTGGTCGACCGCACCCGAGCGGGTGCTCGAATTCCCGGTCGACTACCTGCTCCGCTTCCTGGACAACCACGGCCTCATCGGGCTCGGGCGGGCACCGCAGTGGCGCACGATCAAGGGTGGCTCGCGCGAGTACGTCAAGCGCATCGTGGCCGCCCTGCCCGAGGGCAGCGTGCATGCCGGCGAGCCCGTGGAGGGAGTCTCGCGCAGCGAGTCCGGCGTGACCGTGCGGACGGCGAACGGCCCGGCGCGACACTTCGACGCGCTGGTGCTTGCCTCGCACGCCGATGACGCGCTGACCATGCTGGCCGACGCCGACTCGCGCGAGCGGGCGGCGCTGGGCGGCTTCGACTACAACCGCAACCAGGTCGTGCTGCACACGGACGAGCGGCTGATGCCCCAGCGGCGCATCGCGTGGTCCTCCTGGAATGTCGAGCAGCCCACCTGCGAGGCGCTCGGCTCTCAGGTCACGATGACCTACCACATGAACCGCCTGCAGTCGCTGCCCGGCGCGGAGCAGTACCTCGTCTCGCTCAATCCAGGTGCAGCCGTGCGCCCGGAGCGCGTGCTCCTCGAGCGCGAGTTCAGTCATCCCATGTACACCTTCCGGACTCTCGCCGCGCAGACGGCGTTGCGCGCCCTGCAGGGTCACCGCGCGACGTACTACGCGGGCGCCCACATGGGCTACGGCTTCCATGAGGACGGCTGCCGCTCCGGCTACGAGGCGGCCGGACTGATCGGGGCCGCCCCGCAGGCGCTGGCCGCATGAAGTCTCACCTGCTGGAGGGCAAGGTCCACCACCGCCGGGTGCGGCCCTTCACCTACGACCTTCGCCACGGCGTGTACTACCTGGCGGTCGACCTCGACGAGCTGCAGACGGTCACGCGTAGGTTCCGACTGCTCAGCCGCAATCGGCCGAACGTGCTCGCCTTCTACGATCGCGACCACCTCGATCCGCCGGCCGACGACCTGCCCGGCCGCATACGGGCTCACCTGCGCGGCGAGGGCTTCGAGCCGGCCGGCTGGAGCATCATGCTGGTGACGAACCTGCGCGTGCTGGGCTACGTGTTCAATCCGGCCAGCTTCTACCTGTGCCGTGACCGCGACGGGAACATGGGCGCGCTCGTGGTGGAAGTACACAACACCTACGGCGAGCGCCACCTGTACACGTTGCGGCCGGAGCAGACGAACTCGACGCACGTCGCGACGATGGCCAAGGCCTTCTACGTTTCGCCCTTCATCGAGATCGCCGGAGGCTACGTAGTGCGCTTCTATGACTACCCCGACGGCTTGCGCATAGCCATCGATCAGCGCTCCGAAGGGGCGCCGCTGCTGCACACCAGCCTCGCCCTGCGCCGCCTGCCGCTCAGCGACCGCAACCTGGCGCGGCTTTTGCTGCGCCATCCGTTGGTCACGCTCAAGACGATAGCCGCCATCCACTGGCACGCCTTCCGTTTGTGGCGGCGCGGCGCGCGCTTCCACCGCCATGGCGCGAGCGCCCGCGCGCCCGGTGGCTTGCCGCCGGGCAGCGGCAAGTCCGGCCAGGCCGGCGAGGCCGTCCGATGAGCGCCGAGCCGCGCACCATTGGGCACAATGCGGACGGCGCCGGGGCTGCCCGTCTGGCGCGCCTGCCGGCCGAGTTGCTTCAACGGGCCGGCTGGCGGGTGGGCCTGGGTGCCGGACGACGGTTGCGGCACGGGCGCCTCGACGTGGTGCTGCCCGACGGCAGCCGCCAGCGCTTCGGCCAGAGTGAGGCGCAGCCGCGGGCGGAGCTGCAGGTCCACGACGCGCGGGCCTTCCAGCGCATCCTGCTGGGCGGAGCGACAGGCGCCGGCGAGGCCTACATGGACGGCCTTTGGTCGAGCCCGGACCTCGTCGCGCTGCTAAGCCTGGGCGCCATCAACCGGGACGCAGTCGCCATTTCTGCCGGCTGGTGGAGGCTGCCCGCGCAGGCCGGTCGAACGCTCGCTCATCGGGCGCGGCGGAATACGCCCTCGGGAGCAAAGCGCAACATCGCCCGCCACTATGACCTGGGCAACGAGTTCTACCGGCTGTTCCTCGACGAGACGATGACCTACTCCAGCGCTGTCTTCGCCTCGCCGGAGCAGTCGCTGGCGGACGCCCAGCGCAACAAATACAGGCTGCTGGCCGAACGCGCCGGCCTGCAGGCCGGCCAGCACGTGCTGGAGATTGGCTGCGGCTGGGGCGGCTTCGCGCTCTACGCGGCCGGCGAGCTGGGCTGCCGCGTGACGGCGATCACCATCTCGGCCGAGCAGCACCGCCTGGCCAGCGAGCGCGTGCGGGAGGCGGGCCTGCAGGACCGCGTCGAGATCCAGCTGCGCGACTACCGCGACGTCTGTGGCCGCTACGACGCGATCGTCTCGATTGAGATGCTCGAGGCGGTGGGCGCGGAGTACTTCTCGACCTTCTTCCAGGCCTGTGACCGGGTGCTGGCGCCGGGCGGGAGGCTGAGCGTGCAGGTCATCACCCTGCCCGAGGCCGATTACGAGGGCCATCGTCGCGGCGCGAACTGGATCCAGACCTACATCTTTCCGGGCGGCCTGTGCCCCTCGCTGGCGGCGCTCGAGGAAGCGATCGGCGGCACGGGCCTGCTGGTGACCGACGTGGAGGACATCGCGCCGCACTACGTGCGCACTCTGCGCGCCTGGCGGACGCGATTCCTCGAGCAGGCGGAGGCGGTGCGGGCGATGGGCTTCGACGATCTCTTCGTGCGCATGTGGGAGTACTACCTCGCGCTGAGCGAGGCGAGCTTCGCCACCGGCATGAGCCAGGACCTGCAGATCCTCTTCGAGAAGCGGCGGGTCGCCGCCTAGGCCGCCATGGACGTGCGCGCGCTGGTCGACGACTTGCTGGAGATCTCGGTGGTGGGCAGCTTCACCGATGTCGGCTACGAGGTTCGCAGTCGGCTATTCGACTGGCGCCCGCCACCGGCCGACGTGCTGCGTGGGCGCACGGTCGTGATCACCGGTCCGACCTCCGGCCTGGGGCGGGCGGCCGCCGGCGAGCTGGCCGAGCTGGGCGCGCGCCTTGTGCTCGTCGGCCGCGATCCCGACAAGCTGGGCGCCGTGCGTGACGAGCTTCTCGTGCGCCACGGCGAGGACCGCTTCGCGACGGTCGAGGCTGATCTCTCATCGCTCGCCTCGGTGGGCCGGGCGGCCGACGAGATTCTGGCCGGGGAGAGCCGGCTCGACGTGCTGGTCGACAACGCCGGGGCGATGTTCCACGAGCGGCGCGAGAGCCCGGATGGGATCGAGCTGACGCTCGCGACCATGGTCGTGGGACCGTTTTCCTTGATCTCGCGTCTGCTGCCGCTGCTGCGGGCGGAGGGCGGCGCGCGCGTCATCTCGGTCACCTCGGGTGGGATGTACGCGCAGGGGTTGCCGCTGGACGATTTGCAGTTCAGTGGCGCCGGCTACTCGGGGCCCAAGGCCTACGCCCGCGCCAAGCGGGCTCAGACCGCGCTGATGCGCGAGTGGGCCAGGCGCCTGGAGGGCAGCGGCGTGACGTTCAACGCCATGCACCCCGGCTGGGCCGACACGCCGGGCCTCGCCGATATGCTGCCCGGCTTCGAGCGCCTGATAGGGCCGCGGCTGCGCATACCCCAGGAGGGCGCCGACACGATCGTCTGGCTGGCGGCCGACCCTGCCGCGGCCACAGAGAACGGCGGCCTGTACCTGGACCGCCGCCGGCGCCCCTTCGACCGCCTGCCGGCCACGCGCCTAACAGCCAGGGACCGCCTCGCATTGTGGGCTGCCGTCGCCCGGCTGGCCGGCCTGTAGCAGCGTCCCGCCGGAGCCATCTCGGCTACCATCGCGCCTCCTAGCCACTCGCGAGAATGGGACCGCATGCTTCGCTGGACTTCCGGGGCAGTCGCGCTGCTGATCATCCTGGCCGCCTGCGGTGGAACGCCACCGAGCACCGGCGCTCCGCAGGTCACGCTGCCGCCGCTGCCCACGTTGCCCGGCGGGCAGCCGCCCGGCAGCCTGACCCCCGATCAGGCGCTGGAGGACCTCTTCCCAGTCGAGATCGGCGGCCGGCCGCTCGACGTGCGGAGTGCGACCGGCGAGAGCATTTACGACCTCTTCCCGGGCGGCGACGACGAGGACTTGGACGACCTGCTGGCCGAGATCGGAACTAGCTTTGATAACGTCAGCACGGCCATCGCCCTCAGCTTCGGGCCGGGTGCCACCGAGGATGAGGTAATCGGCATCTCGATCATCGCCCTGCGCGTCCGCAACGTGCCCTCGGCCAATGTCCTGAGCACGTTCGCGGCGGTCGTCCAGCGCGATGAGCCGGACACCGTGCTGGGCAGCGCCACGATCGCCGGCAAGAACCTGACCACGCTGGCCGAGCCCGACGATGCCCGGAACCCTACCTATCTGTACGCCGTGGGCGACGTCGTTTTCATGGTCGGCGGCACGCCCGAGCTGGTGACCGAGACCTTCACCAAGCTGCCCTAGGCTTGGGTTGCGCCGCAAGGGCCGGAGTGTAGAATCGCCTGGTTCCGGGCGGGAGTAACTCAGTTGGCAGAGTGTCTGCTTCCCAAGCAGAATGTCGCGGGTTCGAGCCCCGTCTCCCGCTCCAACTTCTGAGCACGAAATCGCCCCGACTGGCGCCTTGCCGGCCGGGGCGATTCGCGTTTCGCTAACAGATCGCTAACAGGACCGGCCTAGATTGCCTCTGCCTCAACGGGACTTAGCAGCGTGTCGAGCTGCGCCGCGGCAGTCGCCTGGAGGCCGGGCAGGACGTGCGAATAGGTGTCCAGAGTGATGCCCACGCTGGCGTGGCCTAGCCGCTCGCTGACTACCTTCGGATGGACGCCGGCGCTGAGCATCAGCGTGGCGTGAGCGTGGCGCAGATCGTGCCAGCGGACGTGGCCTACACCGGCAGCGGTCAGGACGCGATACCAGGTCCGGGCAATGGTGCCGGGCTCGAGCGGCGTGCCCAGCGCGGTGGCGAACACCAGATCGCGGTCCTGATAGGCGGACCCTGCCAGCAGCCGCGCCTCCAGTTGCGACTTCCGATGAGTGCTCAGCATGCGGACCGTCTCGGGCGATAGCGCGACAGAGCGCCGTGACAGACGCGTCTTTGGCTGGCGGAACACCCAGCCCTGCCCGCTGATCCGCTGAGCCGTCTGCTGGATGTTGGCCAACCCGGCGGCTAGGTCTAAGTCGCGCCAGCGCAGCCCGAGCAGCTCGCCGCGGCGCATGCCGGTCAGGACGGCCATGCGGGCCAAAACGCCGATCGGCGTCTCGTCTGCCGCTGCCAGCAGCCGCGATACCTGCTCGGGGGAGAGCGTCAGCAGTTCACGCCGCGGCACGCTCGGACGCTGTACGGCGTCGGCCGGATTACGGGGGAGCAGCTGCCAGCGCACGGCGTGGTGCAGCGCCGCATGCAGCACCTGGTGGTAGATGCCTACCGACCGAGGGGACAGCCCGCCAGTGCCATCGGCGCGTCCTTCGCGCAGCAGGCGCGAGTAGAGGCTTTGAACGTGGCTTGGCCTAAGCGCTGCGAGTTCCAGCGAGCCGAGAGCCGGAATGAGGACCCGGCGCACAACCCGCCGGTAGTCGTTGGCCGTGCGCGGTGCGAGGCTAGGAGCGACGTAATCCTCCAGCCACCGCTCTAGGTACTGGCCGACCGTCTGCCGGCCTACCGGCCGCTCTAGGCCGGTGTCGCGATCGTGCAGCAGCTCGACTAGCAGCCGCTCGGCGTCTTTCTTGGTGCCCTTCACGCTGCGCCAGAGCTGGCGCCGCCTGCCGGTGCCCGGATCGCGGCCGAGGTCGACTATGACCGTGTAGGAGCCCGCGTAGCGCTTCTTGATCGTGCCTGGCATTACTCGCTGACCCTTCCTCTCTCTGCGGCGACGTCCAGGGCTAACCTGTTCCACTCATCCGTGGACCTCTCGTGCTGGTCGTCGCCGGTTGAACCGTCTGGCATCCGTCGTCCTTCCACGATTAGCCATTGCCCGCCGGCAAACACGTGTCCGGGCAGCAAGGGGTCCACAGAGATGGCTGGTGCGTCGGCGGCGTCGGCGAGGCGCTGGTAGGCGAGATGCTTGGCCCTCCACTCCTTCACCGTCTCGCCTTCATACCGCCATGCTCCGACCGCTATGTAGAGGTCGAGATCAGCCGTCGGGCGCCGCTGTCGCTCTCGCTCGACATAGAGCGCCCCGAGCGTCAGCGCCGCTGCCAACGGCAGGTCAGGAGCCGCGCGCCTCACCCGCGCGACCGCTTCAGCCTCTCGAATGGAGAGGGAGCGCGCGCTACGGGGCAGGGACGCGATGAGGGGCAACACGGGTACGACTAGCGCCACGGCGTCCGCGTTGCCGCTGAGCAGTGACCACGGGTCCTCCGGACGCGGAGGCCGGCGAATCTTGCCGACC
>DATKBB010000008.1:0-53323 GCA_035514295.1 Candidatus Limnocylindria bacterium
CAGGCCGGCCAGGTCCTGCGCCCAGGCAGGCAGCAGGGCCAGCGGCACGAGCCGCCCCGAGAGCAGCAGCTCCGCCATGAAGATCAGCTCGAACACCGGCCCGACGCGCGTCGTCCAAAAGCTGACCATGCCCAGCGTCCAATAGAGCATGGTGCGGATCAGGTACGCGCCCCAGATGGCCAGCAGGAAGACGGACACCTCCAGCAGGCCGAACGAGAACTCGGGCTGGAAGAGCAGCGAGAGGGCGACCGCGATGGGCAGCCACAGGAAGATGACCACGACCTTCCAGCCGGCGAAGTAGCCGATGTCCCAGGTGACCGGGTGGATCGGGCGGAGGAGCATTCCGTTGAGCTCGCCCTGGCGGATGCGCCACTCCCAGCCGTAGGGCGTGAAGACGATGTTCATGTTGCGGACGAGAGTCCAGACGATGAAGTAGGCCGCGAACTGGCCGGGCGTGAAGCCACCGACCGAGCCACCCTGCTGCATGGCGACGGTCGACCAGACGACCAGGTAGATGACCGGCTCGGCCACCATCCCGATCATGTACAGGTAGTTGGCCACGCGGTACTGGAACTGCTCCGCGATGGCGACGCGCATCTCCGTCGCGTAGACGTCAGCCAGCGCGCGGAGGGCGGCGGTCATGGCTGCTCGTCGGCCGGCCTGGCGTCGGCGAAGACCTGCTCGATGACGTCCTCGATCGGCGGGTCCTCGATGGTCAGGTCCTCGACCGACTGGTCGCGCAGCAGGCGGGCGGTCACGCTGGGCGCGTCGAAGCGGTTAACGCGCAGGGTGACCTTGCCGTCCTCCGCCTCGACGACCTCGCCATAGCCTGAGAGGTCGGTCGTGCCGTTGCCCTCGGCCAGGGTCACGCCGATGGTCTTGGTCGCGTTGAAGCGAGCGGCCAGGGCGGTGAGCGCGCCGTCGAACAGGATCCGGCCGTGGTGGATGACGATGACCCGCTTGCAGAGAGCCTCCACGTCGGCCATGTAGTGGCTCGTCAGCAGCACCGTCGCGCCCTCGCGCGCGTTGTATTCGGCCACGAACGAGCGGATGCGCTTCTGCATGGTCACGTCGAGACCGATGGTCGGCTCGTCCAGGAACAGCACGCGCGGCCTGTGCAGCAGCGCGCCCACGATCTCGACCTTCATGCGCTCACCCAGCGACAGGTTCCGGATGGGCTTGTGAACCAGCTCGCCCAGCTCGAGCAGCTCGATGAAGTCGTCGCGCGTGCGCCGGAACTCGGCTGTGGGGATGCGGTAGATGGCGCGCATCAGCTCGAACGAATCGAGCGCGGGCAGGTCCCACTGGAGCTGATTGCGGTTGCCCATCACCATCGTCATGCGGCTGAGGTACTCGCGCTGGCGGCGGCGCGGCTCGTGGCCCAGCACGCTGGCCGTACCGGAAGTGGGATGGAGCAGGCCGGCGAGCATCTTCAGCGTTGTCGTCTTGCCCGCCCCGTTGGGCCCCAGGAAGCCGACGACCTCTGTGGCGCCGATGTCGAAGCTGATTCCGTCGACGGCGTGGACGTCTTTCGTTTCGCGCCGGACCAGGCTGCGCACGGACGCGCGCAGGCCGCCCTCGCGCACGGGTACGCGGAACGTCTTGCGCAGGTCGGCGACGTGGACGACTGGCTCGGCGCGTACGGTCACGGTCGGGAAGGATACGCGGGCTGGGCTGTGCCACGATGGCGCACGTGTGCGGACGGATGACGCAGCAGGTTTCGCCCTCCGAGGTGGCGCGCATCTTCGACGCCGAGCTGCGCGAGCCGGGGGCTTTCGACGGCCTGCCGCCGCGCTTCAACGTGGCGCCCACTCAGCCCTTGACGGTCGTGGTGGGGCGGGAAGACGGGCGCGTGGTCGAGCAGCACCGCTGGGGGCTGGTGCCGTCGTGGTCGAAGAGTGTCGCCCAGCAGGGAGCGCGGCTGATCAACGCCCGAGCGGAGACCGTCGCCCGCAGCGGAGCGTTCCGCGAGTCGTTCCTGCGCCGGCGCTGCATCGTGCCGGCCGACGGCTTCTACGAGTGGCGACGCGAGGGCCGGCGCCGGGATCCGTTCCTCATCCGACCGGCCGATGGCTCGACGATGGCCTTCGCCGGGCTGTGGGCAGCGTGGAAAGACCCGGCCAGCGGGGAGTGGCTGCTGTCCGCGGCCGTCGTCACGACCGCCGCCAACGGGGTAGTAGGGCTGTTGCACGATCGGATGCCGGTGGTCCTAAGCCCGGGGGTGTGGGAGGTCTGGCTGGACCCGATGCTGAGCGATGCGGGCCTGCTGGAGAGCTTCCTGGCGCCGGCGCCGGACGAGCTCCTCGAGCTGGTGGCCGTTTCGCCGCTCGTCAACAGCCCGCACAACGAAGGGCCGGAGCTGCTTCTGCCTCCGCCGCCGCGGCCCGAGGAGGCGGCACTCACGCTATTTGGCTGAGCCGCCGGCCTCGCCTCGCCTTCCGTCACGCAGCACGCGTCGTGCTGTTATCCAGCGGCGCGGACGGGCTCGACGCCCCGGAGGCCCTGAAACGGCCCCGATCTCAGGCAGGCAGCACCGTGCGTGCTAACTGGAGCACCTCAGGTTCACACTCCGTGGATAGAAGCACACCACGTGCTGAACGGCAGTGAAACGGCCGTCCAAGGCCGCGAGCCCTTACAGGCCACCGGCGGCCGGCGGCGGGTCCCTACGTCCCCGCTGGCTGTCGGCTAGGCTTCCCGGCGACATGCAGGAACCCCAACCGGAGCAGTTCGACTTCGTCGTGGTCGGTGCCGGGGCGGCAGGCGAAGCAGCCGCGCACCTGGCCCTCGATCGGGGCGCGAGCGTGGCCGTTATCGAGCGCGAGTTGTTCGGTGGCTCGTGCGCCTACTGGGCCTGTGTGCCTTCCAAGGCGCTCCTGCACGCCGCCGCAGTGCACAAGGCGGGCGGGGACTTCCCTTGGCGGCGAGCGGCCGAGTTCCGCGACTGGAACATCAACCGCAAGAGCGGCGACCTGCCCGACGACAGCGGACACGTGCGCAAGATCGAGAAGAAGGGCGGCACGGCGATTCGCGGCACGGCCCGCCTGGCCGGCCCCGGCCGCGTGCAGGTTGAGCCCACGGACGGCAGCCCTCCGCGCACACTCGCCGCCAGCCACATCGTGCTCGCCGTGGGCTCGCGCAGCCGCGTGCCGGACATCCCCGGCCTGGCCCAGGTGCGCTACTGGACGAACCGCCAGGCGACGACCACGCGCCAGCTGCCGCGTAGCCTGCTGGTCCTGGGCGGCGGCCCGACCGGCGTGGAGCTGGCCCAGGTCTTCGCGCGCTACGACGTGCCGACCACCCTCGTCGACTCCAACCCGCGCATCCTGACCCGCGATCACCCGCGCAACTCGGCCGAGCTACAGGCCGCGCTCGAGCGGGACGGCGTGCGCATCCTCGTGGGCCAGCGGGCGGTCAGCGTGGCGGCCGGCCATGGCGGGGACGGAGCGCACCGCGTCGAGCTATCCGACGGTTCGAGCGTGGAGGGCCACGAGATCCTGCTGGCCATCGGGCGGACCTACCCGCTGGACGGGCTCGGCCTGGAGACCATCGGTGTCGAGCCGGACGAGGACGGCCGGCTGCAGCCGGACGTGACGCTGCGCATTGCGCCGGATGTCTACCTCGCGGGCGACCCGGCCGGTCCGGAGATGCACACGCACCTGGCCCACTACGAGGGTGAGTTGGCCGCGCGCATTGCCCTGGGCGACGAAGTGGTGCCAGACTTACGGGCCATTCCGCGAGCCACCTACACCGACCCGGAGACGGCCTCGGTGGGGCTGACCGTCGAGCAGGCACTGGAACAGGGCTTCGAGGTCACCGAACGCACCCTCGAGCTGGCCCAAACGGCGAAGGGTTACGTCAGCCAGGCGACGGGCCACGTGACGATCGTCGTCGATCGCGAGCGGGGCACGCTGCTGGGCTGCTTCATGGCTGGGCCGGGCGTGTCCGAGGCGATCCACGAGGCCGTGCTGGCCGTCAAGCTGCAGGTGCCCCTCCACATCCTGGCCGACACGCTGCACGCCTACCCGACGGTGGCGCGGGTGCTGGGCACCCTCTTCGCGCAGGTGGCCATAGAGCTGGCACCGGCCGACTAGCAGGTCCGACTGGCGCCGGAGCCCGACTGCTCAGCCCTGGCCCTCCCCGGCGGCCTGCTCGCGCCGCCAGGGCACCCATTCGGTGCCGTTCCACCAGCGGTGCCATAGCGCGCCGTCGCGGCCGGGGGCGAAGACGTCGAGCCGCTCCGCGCTCCAGCTCGAGGCGGCCGGGGGACCGACCAGCTCGCCGCCCAGACTCTCCCAGGGGTGCCAGCTCCGGCCGTCCCAGTAGCGGTCCCACAGCTCGCCGTCGGCGAAGACGGCAAAGACCTCCATCTGGTTCACGCCCCAGGCGGTGACCGCCACGCCGCCCACCGGCGCGCCGCCAAGGGACTCGTCGGCCGACCAGTCGCTCCCGTCCCACCAGCGATGCCACAGCGCACCGTCCTCGCCTACCCAGAACAGGTCGATCCGGTTCGCGCCCCAGGAAACAGCCGTCAGGTGCTTCATCTCAGGCTCCCTCCACGGCCACAGCGTAGGACACGGCCGCGCCTCCGCGCGAGCCCGCGTTGCGGGCCGGCACTTACGGCCGGCCGACCGGAAGGTACACTCGGGCAACCCAGCAGAGGATCGCCGAGTGGACCGTCCATCCGCGCTCGACCGCCTCCGCTACGCCTTCGACAACTTCATGTCGAGGGGCACCATCGCCCTCATAGGCGGCCTGTTCGTGGTGTCCGCGCTCCTCGTGCTGGCCATCTCGCTGCTGGTCGCGCTCTCCGGCACGCTGGCCGATCACGAGGCGACGCAGGGCGTCGACTTCATCGAGCTGGTCTGGATCAGCCTGCTGCGCACGCTGGATCCGGGGACAATGGGCGGCGACGTGGGCACGGTCCCGTTTGTGCTGTCCATGCTGGCCGTGACGCTGGCCGGCATCTTCATCATCAGCACGCTGATCGGCGTGATCAGCACCGGCATCCAGGACAAGGTGGCGGACCTGCGCAAGGGCCGCTCGCGCGTGATCGAGCGCGACCACACGGTCATCCTGGGCTGGTCGGCGCAGGTCTTCTCGGTCATCAACCAGCTGGCGGCGGCCAATGCAGAGCGCCCCGGGCACTGTCTGGTCGTGCTCGCCGAGCGGGACAAGGTCGAGATGGAGGACGAGATCCGTGCCCGGCTCACTCCGCGCACGACTACGCGCGTGGTTTGTCGCAGCGGCAGCCCAATCGACCTCGACCTCATCGACATTGCCAGCCCGCAGACTTCCCGCTCGATCATCGTGCTGTCGCCCGAGCACGAGGACCCGGACGCGGAGGTCATCAAGACCCTGCTGGCCATCACGAATGCACCCAACCGGCGGTCGAAGCCCTACCACATCGTGGCCGAGCTGCACGACCCGCGGAACCTGGAGGTGGCCCGGCTGGCCTCCCGCGGCGAGGCCCAGCTCGTGCTGGTGGGCGACCTGATCGCACGAATCGCCGCCCAGACCTGCCGTCAACCCGGACTGTCCGTGGTCTACACCGAGCTGCTCGACTTCGGTGGCGACGAGATCCACTTCAGCGACAGCCTGGGCCTGACCGGCACCACCTTCGGCGATGCGCTGTGCCACTTCGCGGACTCGTCGCTGATGGGCGTCGTGCCGGCCGGGGGCAGCGCCCTGCTCAACCCGGCAATGGAGCGCCCCATCGCTGCCGACGACGGACTTATCTTCGTGGCTGCCCAGGCCGGTTCGATGCGCGCGGCCGGTCCGCCTACCAGGCCGGCGGAGGAAGAGCTGCTGCGCCGTCACGTAGTGCGACCGGCACTCCCGGAGCGCGCCCTGGTACTGGGCTGGAACCGGCGCACCGCGCGCGTGCTGCTGGAGCTCGATCGCTACGTCGCCGAGGGCTCAGCGGCCACCCTCGTCACTGCCGGCTGGACACTGTCCGAGGTCGGCCCGCTCGCCGAGGAGCTGCACAATCTCAGACTGACTCACGTCGAGGGCGAGACGACGGACCGCGGCCTCCTCGACCGGCTGAACGTGACCGACTTCGAGCACGCGCTGATCATGGCTGACTCGGACCGGCTGGACGATCAGCGCGCGGATGCCCGCACGCTGGTCACACTGCTCCACCTGCGTGACATCGTGGCCAACCACGCGACGCCCAGCGCTCGTCGGCTGTCGATCGTGACGGAGATGCTCGACGTCAGAAACCGGAGCCTGGCAGACGTCTCGCGCGCGGAGGATTTCATCGTCAGCGACGTCCTGGCCAGCCTGACGGTCGCGCAACTGGCCGAGAACCCGCGCCGGCAGGCGGTACTGGAAGACCTCTTCAACGTCGAAGGCGCAGAGATCTATCTGAAGCCGGCCGAGGACTACGTCGTGCCCGGCCTGGAAATGGATTTCTACGCGCCACTGGAGGCCGCCCGCCATAGGGGCGAGGTGGCCATCGGCTATCGCCTCATGCAACACGCCGAAGACCGGCAGCGCAATTACGGCGTCGAGCTCAATCCGAGAAAGGCCGCCAGGCTGGTCTTCGCGGAGGGAGATCGCCTGATCGTGCTGGCCGAGAACTGAGGGCCCTACGGCATAGAGGAAAGGCGCCGGTTGCCCGGCGCCTTTCGTTGATGCATCTGTCGGCGCAGGCAGCCTAAAGGCCGGTGCCCTGCGTGCCGGCGGTGCCGGCCGCGGCGGTCTGCCGCTCGTGCCGGCCCTCGGCGATCTCCTCCACCATCTTGCGGCAGAAGGCATCGAGATCGTCCGGCCTGCGGCTGGTCACCAGGCCGGCGTCGACGTGGACCTCCTCGTCGACCCACTGGCCGCCCGCGTTGCGGATGTCCGTCTTGAGGCTCGGGTAGGAGGTCAGCGTGCGCCCGCGCACGACGTCGGCCTCGACCAGCAGCCACGGGGCGTGGCAGATGGCCGCTACCGGCTTGTGCTGCTCGAAGAAGCGGCGCGTGAAGGCGACCGCGTCGGCGTTCATGCGCAGCAGGTCGGGATTCTTCACGCCACCGGGGATGACCAGGCCGTCGTACTCGTCGGCGGTCACGTCGGCGACAGTCCGATCGACCTTGAATGTGTCGCCCTTGTCCATGCCGTGCACGCCCTGGATCTGGCCGCTTTTGAGCGACACCAGCTCGACCTGTGCGCCGGCCTCACGGGCGGCCTTCCACGGTCGCTCGAGCTCGATCTGCTCGACGCCGTCGGCGGCAATGAAAGCGATCTTCTTACCGTTCAGCTGATCCCTCATGAAGTCCTCCAAACTTGGCTATCGCAGCGCCACGGACTGTGGCCCGCGCAGCTACACAGTGATTGTCGCTTCCGGGCAGGTGCAGAAGCCAAACGCCGCCCCGCGGAGTGGGTTTCAGCGGCCTTGCACCGAGCGTGCGCGCGCGTCCCGTCCCTGGCCGCGCGCGGGGGCACGCCGGCGGCCGAGCAAGAAGTAAGTGGGCATCGGCCCGATGCCCTTGACGTCGATCAGCCCGCGAGACTCCAGCTCGTAACCGTCGCGCAGCCGCTCATAGACCGCGTGGGTGACCTGGATGCGGCCCGGCACGCCAAGTGACTCCATCCGGCTGGCGATGTTGACGGTGTCGCCCCACACGTCGTAGATGAACTTTTTGATTCCGATCACTCCGGCGACGGCCGGCCCGCAATGCACGCCGATCCTCACGCTTACCGAGCGGCCGGCCGGCGGAGGCAGCCGAGTGATCGCCCCGGCCAGGTCGAGGGCCATGTCGGCCACCCGCTCGACGTGGTCCTCCAGTGGCGAGGGCAGGCCACCAACCACCATGTAGGCGTCGCCGATTGTCTTGACCTTCTCCAGGCCGTGGCGGTCGACCAGTTCGTCCACGGCGCTGAAGACGGCGTTGAGCATGTCCACCACCTCGGTCGCCGGCAGGTGGCTGGACATGCTGGTGAACCCCACGATGTCGGCCATCAGCAGGGTCACGTCCTCGAAGCGATCGGCGATGATCCGCTCGCCCCGGCGCAGCCGCTCGGCGATGGGCGGCGGCAGGATGTTGAGCAGCAGCCTCTCGTTCTCGCGGTTCGCCTCGGCGATCTGGCGCGCGGCCGTGACGTCCGTACCGTAGAGGTTGACGAAGCCGAACTCCGGCACCGACACGGGCAGCAGCTCGAAGACCCGCCTGCCGGCGGCTACCTCGATGGGCTGGCGGCGCCCGGCCAGCAGGCTCCCCTCAACGGTCCGGCGGAGACTGCTCGGCACACGCTGGCCGAGCTCCAGGCCATGCGCCTCGACGATGGGCCCGCTCGCCCGGTTGGCGTAGATCAGCTTACCCTCGGCGTCGATGCGCAGCACGGGGTGAGGGTTTTGATCCGGGAACTTGTCGATGGCCTTGCGCGCCGTGATATCCGTGCCGTAGAGGTTGATAAAGCCCATGTCCGCGATGACCACGGGCAGGACGGAGAAGGTGCTGTGCTCATGCACGATCTCCACCGGCCGGTTCTCGTCGGCGGCCTCCAGCAGGCGAGCCAGCACCGGCTCAGCCAGCTGTCCGCCGACCTCAACTCCCAGCGCGCGGCGAACCGGTTGGCTCGCGGGATTGGCGTAAATCAGCTCGCCGGAGACCGTGAGCCGCAGCACCGGGTTGGGATTCTGGTCCGGAAAGCGGGTGATTGCCTGGATCTTGTCGGAGAGCAGGCGCAACTCGGACGCCGTCGGCTTGGTCCGGCGGTTCGATCGGGTCGTCTTCCGACTTTGGGCCATGGCTGGTGAGCCTGAGTGTAGTCCGCGGGGGGAAGGCGGTTGCCAACGGAGTCAGACTGGATGGGTGAACGGTGGACTCGATCGGGCGACGGGGTTGGCCTTCCTGGGAGTCGTCATCGTGGGTGGGCTCAACGGCGTCGGAGTCCGCTTCAGCAACGCCGAGCTCGATCACCTGTGGGGCGCTGCTCTGCGCTTCGGGCTCGCATCGGCGCTGCTCTTCGCCGTAGTGGCCATCCGCCGGTTGCCTTTGCCGCGCGGCCAGGCGTTGGTGGGCAGCGTGCTCTACGGCCTGATCGGCTTTGCGCTCGCCTACGGCTTCGCGTACTACGGCCTGATCGAGACGCCGGCCGGGATCGCGATGGTGATCTTGGCCCTTGTGCCGCTACTGACACTGCTGCTGGCAGTCGCGCACGGTCTAGAGAAGCTGCGTGCGCAGAGCCTTGGCGGGTCGCTGCTGGCCCTTGCCGGCGTGGCACTCATCTTCTGGGAGAGGCTGGAAACGACTGCGGCGCCGCTGCTCTCGCTTCTCGCCATCGTGGCGGCGGCCTTCGCCATCGCCGAGACCGGAGTCGTGGTCAAGCGCTTCCCGCGCGCGCACCCCGTCTCGAACAACGCCCTGGCAATGGCCGTGGGCGCGCTTGCGCTGCTGGCCGCTGCGCTGCTCTTCGGCCAGAGCATCGCACTGCCGGTGGGGGCCGATACGCTGGGCGCCCTGGCCTACCTGGTGGTCATCGGCTCGGTCGTGCTGTTCATGCTGTTCCTGTTCATCATCGAGCGCTGGACCGCCTCGGCCACCAGCTACAGCCTGCTGCTCATGCCGCTGCCGGCGGCGGTGGGCGGGGCGCTGCTGCTGGGTGAGCCGATCACGATCGGGCTGATCGTTGGCGGCGCGGTGATCGTGCTGGGGGTCTACTTGGGCGCCTTCGCCCCGTCCCTGGCAAGACCCCTGCCGGGCCTGCTGCGCCGGCCGGCGCCGGCCGGGCCTCCGATCGACGAAATGGAGGCCAGGCCGGCGGACCTGATCTATCCGGGCTGCCCTTGATCGGACGCTGCCTCAGCCGGCGGCGGCGATCAGCTCACAGGTCCAGGCGTGCGGATCCGGCGGCCCGTCTGGGAACTGGCCGGCCATGAAGATCGGCTCGAACGTCGCGAGGTCGACAACCAGCCGTCCTCGCGCATGGACGCGCAGCGAGCTGCCCTCGACCCAGGTGCCGAAGGGCAGCCCGGCGATGGTCAGCGTGCCGGCAACGAAGTCGTAGTACTCGGTCCACGAATGAAGGACACGTAGCGTCGTGCCGTTGCTCGCCCAGACCTTGCCCCGGAGCAGGATGTGGATGCGCAACCGGTCTCCGAAGTCCTGACCCACGGCCTGACCGCTAAGCTCGATCTTGTAGGACAGCTTGCCCTGGTCGTCGCAGAACTGGCTGTCGCTGAACTCGAGGTGCTCCCTGAAGACCGTCGGCCCTGCCGCCAGCGCCGACTGGGCCAGCACGAGTATCAGGAGCATGGCGACCACGGTCGCCTTCCGAATGGATCGCATGATTTCTCCTCCTCACTGAGGTACAGCACTTGCCGGCCCGCCCGGCCTTCCGGCGAGGCCGGAGCTGGTCGGCCGCAAGAGTGCCGGTGACCGCTTGCAGAACGCTTGCAGAGCCCCACGCAGAGAGGGGCTTCCCGGCGCGAAGGCGCCGCTGTACCGTTCCAGCGTGGACTTCCGGATCCTCGGTCCCCTGGAAGTCACGGACGACGGGCGGCCGATCGAACTGGGCGGGCCCAAGCAGCGCGCTGTGCTGGGCCACCTACTGCTGCGGGCTGGACAGCTGGTCACCGTCGAACAGCTGATCGACGATGTCTGGGGTGCCGACCCGCCGGAGGCGGTCAGGGCTTCACTGCAGGCCTCCATCTCGCGCCTGCGCCGTGTGCTGGGCACGGCGCGCATCGAGGGCCGCCCGGCAGGCTACGTGTTCAATGTCGCCGACAGGGAACTCGATGCCCTGCGCTTCGAGGCGCTTGTCCGCCAGGCTCGCCGACTGATCGGGACCGATCCGCGCGAGAGCGCCGAGCTGTTCCGCCGGGCGCTGTTGCTGTGGCTCGGCAGCCCGCTGGCCGGCACCTCCGGCGGCCCGCAGCTGGCCGCGGCCGTGGCGGCACTCGACGAGTTGCGCCTGGCCGCCGTCGAGGAGCATGTCGCGCTCGAGCTGGCCCTCGGCAATGAGGCCGGGGTAGTGGCCGAGCTCGAGACGCGGCTCGCCGAGAACCCGCTGCGAGAGCGGCTCTGGTCACAGCTGATGATTGCCCTCTACCGCACACGTCGGCAGGCGGAAGCCCTTGAGGCCTACCACAAGGCCCGGCGCATGCTGCGCGACGAGCTGGGCCTTGACCCGTCCGCGGAACTGGAGCAGCTGCAGCTGCGCATCCTCCAGCACGACCCGCAACTCGACGTGCGCAGCGTCCCGCTGCGCGGTTACCAGCTGCTCGAACGCATCGGCGAGGGCACGTTCGGTGTGGTTCACCGGGCCATCCAGCCCGGCGTCGGCCGGCAGGTTGCGCTCAAGGCGATACGGCCCAGCCTGGCCCACCAGACCGAGTTCATTCGGCGCTTCGAAGCCGAGGCTCAGCTGGTGGCGCGCCTTGAGCATCCGCACATCGTGCCGCTCTACGACTTCTGGCGCGACGCCGACGGCGCCTACCTCGTCATGCGCTGGATCAAGGGCGGCAGCCTGGCCTCCCGACTGCGCGGCCCACCGCTGGCGGTCGAACATGCCGTCGCACTGCTCGGCCAGGTCTCTTCGGCGCTGGCCGCTGCCCACGCCGCCGGTGTGGTTCACCGCGACGTCAAGCCGGCGAACATCCTGCTCGACGAGCAGGGCAATGCCTACCTGTCGGACTTCGGGATCGCGCGCGAGCTGGCTGCCGGCGGCTCCGGGGATACGGCCGCCGACAGCGCGCGCTATCTCTCGCCCGAAGAGGTCCGGGGTGAACCGGCGACCACGCGCTCAGACGTTTTTGCGCTGGGCGGGCTGATGTACGAGATGCTCGTCGCGCGGCGGCCGTACACCGGCAGTCCGGTGGAACCGCTCGTTCCGCCCAGCAGCCTGCGCCCGGAGCTGCGCTCACGCTTCGACGGCCTGGCTGCCCGGGCGCTGGCGCTCGATCCGCAGAACCGCTTCCCCGACGCGCGCGCCTTTGCGCAGGCGCTGGAAGGACTGTCCGACGGCGGGCCGGCCACGGCCGTCCTGGACGCGGGGCGCGCAGGCACCCCCTACAAAGGACTCCTGCCCTTCATGGAGGCCGACGCCGATGACTTCTTCGGCCGCGAGGCACTCGTCGCCGAATTGCTTACCTGGCTGCGCGAGGCGCGTCACGGTGGTCTGCTGGCTATCGTCGGCGCGAGCGGCAGCGGCAAGTCGTCGGTCGTGCGCGCCGGTCTGCTGGCGGCCCTCAGGCGCGGAGCAATCGACGGCTCAGAGCGCTGGCTGATCAGCACCATGACGCCCGGCTCCGCGCCAATGGACGAGCTTGCCGAGGCAGTGCTGCGCGTCGCGCCCGAACCGCCAGCGGGTCTGCGGCGGCTGCTCGGGCGCGACCCTGGCGCGCTGGTCGAGCTGGCCGAAGCAAGCGTGCCGGCCGGGTCGAGGCTGCTGCTCGTCGTCGACCAGCTGGAGGAGGTCTTCACGCTCGCCACCTCGGCAGCGGAGCGCTCTGACTTCCTGGCCGCACTTGCCCAGGCCGCTACTTCGGCGGGCAGCTCCATCTTCGTGGTGGTCACTCTGCGCGCCGATTTCTACGACCGGCCGCTGGCTCAGCACGACTTCGCGGCCCTCCTGCGCGCGGGCACTGCCCTGCTCATCCCGCTGTCGGCCGAGGAGCTGGAGCGTGCCATCGCGGCCCCCGCCCGGCTCCACGGCGTGACCGTCGAGCCGGCGCTGGTCGCTCGCCTGCTGGCCGATGTGGCCAACCAGCCAGCGGCGCTGCCGCTGCTCCAATACGCGCTGACCGAGGCCTTCGCCCGTCGGCGCGGCCCGCGCCTGACGTTGGACGACTACCGCGCCATCGGCGGTATCAGCGGCGCCATGGCCGGCCGTGCCGATGCGCTCTTCATGTCTCTCAAGGCGAGCGGCCGGGAAGCCGTGCGCCAGCTGTTCCTGCGCCTGGTCGCGCTCGACGAGGACGAGCTGGCCACCCGCCGTCGCGTCAGGCGCGGCGAATTGGAATCGCTCGGGCTGGAAGCCGCCACACTGGAACATGCTCTGCGTCTCTACGGAGAGCATCGCCTGTTGTCGTTCGACCGCGACCCGCGCACGCGCGAGCCGACGATCGAGTTGGCCCATGAAGCCCTGCTGGCCGAGTGGCCGCGGTTGCGAGCCTGGATCGACGCCGCGCGCGACGATGTACGGGCCGAGCGCCGGCTCGCAGCGGCTGCAGCAGAGTGGGTCGCAGCCCAGCGGGACGCGAGCTTCCTCGTGCGCGGAGCGCAGCTGGCCCGGGCCGAGGCATGGATGGCCGACGGGCGCCTCGCACTGACCGGCGTGGAGCAGGAGTACCTGTCCGCCAGCCGTGCCGAGCGAGAAGCGGCTGAGGCGGCGGCCGTGGCACGTCGGGATCGCGAGCGCGCTCTCGAGCGAAGGGCAGTGAGCCGCCTGCGCGCACTCCTGACGGTCTTTGCCTTCGGCACGATCGTGGCCGGTGGCCTGGCCGCGTTCGCGTTCGGCGAGCAAGCCCGTGCAGAGCAGGAGGCGCGCCGGGCGACCGCCCGTGAGCTGGCTGGCGCGGCGCTGGCCAACCTGGGCGCCGACCCCGACCTGGCCATCCACCTCGCCCTGGGCGCCGTGGAGCTGACGCGGGAGCGCGACGGAGTGGTCCTGCGCGAAGCCGAGGAGGCACTGCATTCGGCAGTGCTCGCTTCACGCGTGATCGAGCGCCAGGCGCATGACAGCTCGCGGGTCTGGACGTCCGATGGCCGTTACGTGGGCCTGTCCGACAGCGGTGCCCTGGTCATCCGGGACGCCGCCTCGGAGCAGATCCTGGCGAGCCTGCCGACCGAGCTTCCTGGCAGGCTGGGAGTCTCGCCCGGCGGGCGGCACGTGGCCACCGGTGCGCTCGATGCACCACCCACACTTTGGGACGCCGCCGACGGAAGCCCCATCCGGACAATGCCCGGCACGACCGTCCTGCTCGACGCGCTGGCCTTCAACCCGGATGGGAGTCTGCTGGCGGCCACGAGCATCGACGGCGCTGCGCGCGTCTGGGAGGTGCCCTCGGGCCGCGAGGTGGCGGCCATCACAACGGCCGGCGCCGACGCGCCCAGCGGGCGTGGCCTGACCGTCGCCTGGCACCCACATTCAGCCGTGCTGGCCGTCGCGGGGGGCACAGAAACCGTGCTGCACGACGTGAGCAGCGGCGAGCACCACGTTCTCCCCGGCGACGGCCGCGCGGCGGTGTTCAGTCCGCAGGGAGACCTGCTGCTCACGGCGGGCCTGGATTCGGCCAGCCTGTGGCGGATCGGCCCGCTGTTGGACGGCGTGACAGAAGGCTCCACCGGTGAGTCTGCCCAGCGGCTCGCCGGTCACCTGGGTTTCGTCGACGCCGCCGCCTTCAGCTCGGATGGCCGGCTGGCGGCGACCGGCGCGCAAGACGGCTTCGCACGGGTGTGGGACGTGGCGAGCGGTGAGCTGCGCCTCGCCCTCCCCGGGCTTGCCTCCATCGCCTCGCTGCAATTCGAGGACGAGGGCAGCGGGTTGCGTGCCAGCGGCCCGACGGGCAGCCTTGGGTGGGACATCGGGCCGGCCGGCAGCCGCGAGGTGCTCACCTTCGCCGCCCACGGAGCGCTGGCCTACAATGTCGCCTACGATCCATCCGGCAGCCGCCTGGTGACGGCCGGCTCCGATCGCGGGGCGCGGATCTGGCAGGCCTCGGACGGCCGACTGCTGCACGAGCTGGGCGGCGACGCGCCTGTCGGCGATGCAGTCTTCAGTCCCGACGGCAGCCTCCTCGCGACGGCCAGCTTCGACGGGACCGCCGCGCTTTGGCAGACGGCCTCAGGCACGCTGCTGCGCCGCCTCGAGGGCCATGCTGCCCCACTGTGGGGCGTGGCCTTCAGCCCGGACGGCAGTCGACTGCTGACCGCCGGCGAGGACGCAACCGCCCGCGTGTGGGATGTTGCCAGCGGCAGTCAGCTTGCCCTGTTCGACGATCACACGGCATTCGTCTACGACGCCGCGTGGCAGCCTCAGGGCTCGCTCGTCGTCAGCGTGGGCAACGACTTCGTAGCCCGCCTCTGGCATCCGGCCACGGGGCAGCAGGAGCGGGTGCTACGCGGCCATGCCGATAACGTCCTCGAGCAGGCCTTCAGCCCAGACGGCACGGAGTTGGCCACGGCCAGCTTCGACCGGACTGCCATCGTCTGGGACGTCGCCAGCGGTGAGGTCCTGCACACCCTCGACGGGCACGGCGGAATCGTGCTCGACGTGGAGGCGAGCCCGGACGGCACGCGCTGGGCGACGGCCAGCCTGGATGGCACCGTTCGGCTGTGGGAGCGGGCCAGCGGTCGCGAGCTGCTGGTCATCCGGCTTACGCCCCAGCCACCCGGTCGCCTTGCCTTCGACCCGACCGGCCGGCGCCTGGCGGCGGCCACCAACGACGGCCTCGTGCGCGTGCTCGCGCTGGATGTGAACGAGCTGGTGAGCATCGCACGACAGCGCGTGTCGCGGCCGCTGAGCGAGTTCGAGTGCCGCCAGTACCTGCGCGTCGAGCGGTGCCCGGAGCCCGGTTGAAGCGGCGCGTCAGGCGGCGCGCCCCGCCGGCGCGCGGCGCTCAGCTGCCCTGCTTCGACTACCGAGGCGGCGGTCGACGCATGTCGCCTAGAGCCGTCGGCTCTCCCGCCGGCTCGTCGCCGATCACGCTGAACGTGCCGTCGGTTTCCAGCACAACGGCGTGAACCTGTTCGATCGAGAGGATTCCGCTCGCTCGCAGCGCCTGGTGTACCTCGGCGGGAGCCACGCGCTCGCCGCGCATGGCATCGTCGAGCATCCGGCCGCGGTAGACCAGCATGCGCGGCTCGTTCTTGATCAGCCTTCCGAGCCAGCCCAGCCGAACCGTGCCGAAGGTGACCACGAACTGGAGGCCGACCAGTAACCCAAGCGCCAGAATGCCTTGGGCGAGCGACACTTCGGGTGACACGAGGATGGCGCTGAGCGTCGAGCCCAGCGCGACGGTCACGACGAAGTCGAAGGCGTTCATCTGGGCCAGCGTGCGCTTGCCCGTAACGCGCAGCATGGCGATCAGGGCAGCATAGGAGAGCGTCCCCAGCAGGGCCGTCTTGACGAGTCGATCGGGATCGGCGACCAGCCACTCCAGCGGCATGGTCAGTCAGTATGAACGTAGAACGGCATCGAAGCGTCGAGTCATTCGCGCACGAGGCACGCCAATCGCAGGAGGAGGAGCAGCGCGCATGAAGCAGCACGCCATCAGCATGCTAGGCACCGGACTGATCGGCGACTTCTACACCAAGACCCTGCACGGGCAGCGCAGCCGCGATTCCGTGCGCGTCGTCTACTCCCGCAGCGAGGAGCGCGGGCGCGCCTTCCGCGAGCGCTGGGGCATCCCCGAATCGACTACCGAACTGAAGGCGGCCATCGAGCACCCCGAGACGGACGTCGTGATCGTGGGCTTGCCCAACTTTCTGCACGAGGAGGTTATCGCGTTGACGGCGGCGGCGGGCAAGCCGGTACTGTGCACCAAGCCGCTGGGTCGCAACGCGGCGGAGGCGCAGCGCATCCTCGAGACCGTCGAGAAGGCGGGCGTCTTCGCGGGCTACCTGGAGGACCTGTGCTACACGCCCAAGACGCTCAAGGCCATCCAGGCCGTGCAGGATGGCGCGGTCGGTGACGTCACCTGGGTGCGCTCACGCGAGACCCATCCGGGGCCGCACTCGGCCTGGTTCTGGGACGGCCGACTGACCGGCGGTGGAGCCATCGTGGACCTGGGCTGCCACTGCATCGAGATCATCCGCAACTTCGTGGGCAAGAGCAACCGACCGGTCGAGGTGGTCTGCCATACGGACACGCTGGTCCACCCCATCGCGGACGAGGACAACGCCGTGGCGCTGATCCGCTTCGAGTCCGGGGCCCTGGGCCAGTTCGAGGTCTCCTGGACCTTCCGCGGCGGAATGGACCTGCGCGACGAGGTGGCAGGGACGCACGGCACCATCTGGATGGACCACTTTCTGCGCACCGGCTTCGAGATGTTCACCGCCGGCGGCAGCGGCGGCTACGTGGCTGAGAAGGCCGAGACGGAGAAGGGCTGGCTCTTCCCGGTGGGCGACGAGGTCGTTGAGCTGGGCTACGTGGACATGTTCACGGACATGTTCTCGGCGCTCGAGGAGGGCCGAGCGCCGCAGGAGACGTTCTACGACGGCTATGTCGTCAACGCAATCATGGACGCCTGCTACCGCTCGGCCAAGAGCCGGCAGTGGGAGCCGGTCGAGTTGTTCGAGTGGCGCGGCGGGAAGACGCCGCGCATCGGCACCTCGCCCGAGATGTACGACGGCTACGTGGTCATCAAGCGCGAGATCCTGCCCGACGGCCGGCACAAGCTCATCCTCAAGGATCGCGAGAGTGGCGACTTCGTGGATAAGGTGGTCAGCGTCTGAGGCGTTCGCTCATGTTGAGTAGCACCACGAACAATCCAGCGGCCACGATCAGGAGTAGTTCGGGGAGCATGGCCCTCAGCGTCACCGAGGCGAGGTTGCGGTGTCCTCAAAGCCGCGACTCGCGCGCCCCCTAGAACCTTGCATCCCGAGCTGATGGTCTTTGGTGCAGCGGACTGGCCCGAGCAGATAGCCCTACGGCTTGCCAAACGCCTGCGCCGCCAGCCACGCTTGCGGCTGTGCCTGCCCACGGGCGACACGCCCTCGCCGGTCTACGAACGACTGGTCGGGCTGAGCCGCGACGGGCTGGCGCCCTTCGGCCAGGCAACCATCGTGCTGCTCGACGAGTACGTGGGCTTGCCGCCCACCGACCCAGCGCGCTGCGACGCCCGACTGGCACGCGAGCTTATTGACCGGTTGGATCCGCCGCCGGCCGCCTACCATCCGATCGCCGTCGACGAGCTGTCACCAGCGGCCGCCGCCCACGCGCACGACGCAGTAGCGGCGGAGGGTCTCGACCTGGCAGTGTTGGGCCTGGGCCTGAACGGTCACGTGGGCTTCAACGAGCCCGGCTCGGGGGCGGATAGCCCAACACGTGTCGTGGACCTGGCGCCGGAGAGCCGGGCGGCCGCGACGGCACGCTACGGCGCTCGGGCCGCACCCCGGCGAGGAGTGACGCTGGGCCTCGCCCGCCTGCTCGCGGCTGACGAGCTGTGGCTGCTGGTCAGCGGCGCGGGCAAGTCCGCCGTTCTGAAGCGGGTGCTGGAAGAGGTTGAATCCGCGGATTGCCCGGCCAGGTTCCTGCGCCGCCACCCCAAACTGCACGTGCTGGCCGACGAGGACGCGGCAATGCCAGCCGGGTTGGCGTAAGGAATGTCGAGCCGGCAGGCACGGCCGCCGGCGCCCGTCTGCCGGGCCTTTCTTCAGTCGTCCGGCCAGCCGGGTTGGCGCTTTCGCTGCGGACAAGCCTGGTGTTCCGAGGTTTCCACGCCTCCGCGATCGTTGCGCCAATGGGCCTGGCATCCAGGGCCGGCAGCACTCAGCCGTTGCCGGCCAGCGCCACCTCGGGCATACCGGAAGGGCCGCCCTCGGCCATCCACAGCGCGATCGGCTCGCGTGAGAAGAGCTGGTCGACGACCATCCCAGAAGCTCCAATCACGCCGGCCAGCCCGCCCAGCGAGGAGCGCTGGATGAGCAGATCGCGGGTGGCCAGCGGCAGCGAGCGGCGATAGACAGTTTCGCGGATGGAGGCCAGCAGCGCATCTCCGCTCTGGGCCACGCCGCCGCCGATGACGATCAGCGACGGGTTGAAGAAGTTGACCACCGAGGCCAGCATCAGGCCCACCCGCCGGCCGGCGGCCTGCAGCAGCCCGACTGCCAGCGGGTCGCCGTAGGAGGCCGCCCGAGCCACGTCCTCGGCCGTCACCCGGCCCTGGCGGTCGAGCGCAGCCGCTAGCCGCTGGCTGCGCCCCTCGCGCGCGGCCGCCTCCCCGGCCCGGCCAAGTGCGGCGCCGCCGGCGAGTGCCTCGAGGCAGCCCACGTTGCCGCAGCGGCAGACGACCAGTACGTCGTCGACCACCTGGATGTGGCCCACGTCGCCGGCGCTGCCCTGCGCGCCGCGGTGCAACCGCCCGTCGGAGACGATGCCCGCGCCGATGCCCGTGCCAATCTTGATGACGACCACGTTGTCGTGGCCCACGGCCACGCCGCTGCGCCACTCGCCCATGGCCAGCAGGTTGACGTCGTTGTCCACCCACACCGGCGCGTCATAGCGGGCGGCGAAGCGTTCTCGCACGGGGTAGCCATCCCAGCCGGGCATGATCGGCGGCGAGATGGGCCGGCCGGTACGGAACTCGACGGGGCCCGGCACGCCAATACCCACTCCCCACAACCGTCCCGGCACCCCGCGGGTCCCGGAGAGCAACTGCTCGAACAGCTCCTCCACGCGGGCCAGGCAGCGCTCGGGGCCGTCGGCTATGTCGGCCGGCTCGTCCCGGTGGGCCTGGATGCGCCCGTCGAGCGTGGTCACTGCCACGTCGATGCTTGTAGCCCCCAGGTCGGCCACCAGCACATGGCCCGCTTCGGAGTTGAAGGCCAGCTGGCGCGGTGGACGCCCGCCGGTGCTCAAGCCCAGGCCGCGCTCAACGACCAGCCCGCGCTCGATCAGCTCACCCACGCGCTGGGTCACCACAGCCCGGCCCAGGCCGGTGTGCGCGATCAGCTCCGAGCGCGAGCGCGAGTTGGCCAGCCGGATCTCGTCCAGCACGGCTACCAGCGCGTCGAGCGATTCTTCGGGGGGCGGGGTCGTCACGCGCTGACTATATCGGGCTAAGGCCGCTCAGTGCCAGTACTTTTGTCCTTGACATGCGGAAGTATGATCATGTGGTGCGGAGGAGGACCGAGGTCGCGCCGTGAGCACCCCCCACCTGCATGGCAACTGTCTAGCCATCTAGACTGTTTCGCGGAGGATCCCCGGCAACAGTGAGAGCCCTCAGCGAACTCGGCGCCGCAGTCATCGGCAGCGGGTTCATCGGCACGGTCCATATCGAGGCGCTGCGCCGGATCGGCGTCCAGGTTCACGGGCTGCTGGGCTCGAGCGCCGAACGCGGCGGTGAGCAGGCCGCCCGCATCGGCCTGGCTCGCGCCTACCGCAGCCTGGACGACCTGCTCGACGACGACCGAGTGGAAGTCGTGCACGTCACCTCGCCCAACCACCTGCATGCCCCGCACGTCAAGCAGATCCTGGCCGCCGGCCGCCACGTCATCTGCGAGAAGCCGCTGGCCATGACCTCCGCCCAATCGGCCGAACTGGTTGACCTTGCCGCCGGCAGCGACCGAGTCGCGGCGGTCAACTTCAACATCCGCTTCTACCCGCTCAACCAGCACTTGCGCGAGTTCATCGCGGAGGACGGCCTGGGCGACGTGCGCCTGATCAGCGGCCACTACTTCCAGGACTGGTTGCTATTCGACACGGACTGGAACTGGCGCCTCGAGCCGGAGCATGGCGGCGCTCTGCGGGCGGTGGGCGACATCGGCTCGCACTGGCTCGACCTGACCAGCTTCGTGACCGGCCTGCGGGTCAGCCAGGTGATGGCCGACCTGGCCACCTTCATTCCCGTCCGGCGCCAGCCCACCGGCCCCGTGCAGACCTTCTCCACCGAGCGCGCCGCGGAGACGGTGGCGCGCGAGATAAGCACGGAGGACGTGGCCACCATCCTGCTGCGCTACGAGAGCGGGGCGCGGGGCGCGGTGGCGATCTCGCAGCTGAGCGCCGGTCGCAAGAACTCGCTGGAGTATGAGATCGATGGCGCGACCGGTGCCGCCTCCTGGGATTCGGAGTCGCCGGATCACCTGTGGATCGGCCACCGCGAGCGGCCCAATGAGCTGCTGCTGCGCAACCCGGCTTTGATGACCTCTGCTGGCCGCCAGGCGGCGGCCCTGCCCGGGGGCCACGTGGAAGGGTTCGCTGACACCTTCGCCGCCCTCTTCCGGGCCGTCTATTCGGATGTCGCGCGCGGCGGCATGAGTGAGCGCCCCGTCTATGCCACGTTTGCCGACGGGCACGAGGAGATGCTCGTCGGCGACGCCGTGCTGGAGAGCTCGCGCAGCGGCCACTGGGTGGACGTGGCCCGTACCCACCCTTCGGTCGGGGCAACCACGGCCGGGGCGGCCAGAAGGCTGGAGGATGCGCACCCATGAGGCTCGGTTTCCTGACCGCACCGTTCCCGGAGACGCCGCTGATGGAAGTGGCGGAGTGGGCCGCCGGCAACGACTTCGACAGCCTGGAGATCGCCTGCTGGCCGCGCACGACGGGCGCCACTCGGCGCTACGCGGGCACCTCGCACATCGACGTCGCCAACCTGTCCGACGCGCAGGCCCGCGAGATCGTCGACGAGGTCGCAGCGAAGGGGCTGGCCATCTCGGGCCTGGGCTTCTACCCCAACCCGTTGCACCCTGACGCGGAACGGCGAGAAGCGGCGATCAGCCACCTGAAGCTGGTGATGGACGCGGCGGCCAAGATGAGCGTGCCCTTCGTCAACACATTCATGGGCGGCGATCAGCACAAGACCGTCGATGCGAACTGGGAAGAGGGGCTGCGCGTCTGGCCGGATATCGTGCATCACGCGCGCGACAACGGCGTGAAGATCACCTTCGAGAACTGCCCCATGATCTTCAGCAACGACGAGTGGCCGGGCGGCCACAACATCGCCTGGTCGCCCTACATCTGGCGCCGGATCCTGGAGCAGTGGGCTGGCACCGTCGGCCTCAACTACGACCCCTCGCACCTGGTCTGGCTCATGATCGACCAGCCGCGCTTCATTCGCGAGTTCGCGCCGCACATCCTGCACATGCAGGCCAAGGACGTGATGATCGACCGCGACGGACTGTACGAGCGCGGCACGCTGTCGAGCGGCATCGGCTGGCAGATCCCACGCCTGCCCGGCCTGGGCGAGGCCAATTGGCAGCAGATCTTCGCGGCGCTCTACCGCGCCGGCTACGACGGCGACGTGATCATCGAGCACGAGGATCGCCAGTTCGAGGGCACGGACGCGCTGGTCAAGCGCGGCTTCCTGATAGCGCGCAACGTGCTGCGCCCCTACATCCCCAAGGAGGCTCTATGAGCGAGCTGTTCGAGCGCCTGACCTACCGCGACGTCGCCAAGACCATCGACCACTCGCTGCTCCGGCCGGAGCTCGACGACCAGTTCATCGAGGACAACTGCCGCCTGGCGGCCGACTACGACGTCGCCTCGGTCACCTGCCGGCCGGTCGACGTCGCGCGGGCGGCGAGCCTGCTGGCCGGCACGGACGTCAAGGTGGGCACGGTCGTCGGGTTCCCGCACGGCAGCCACCTGACCGACACGAAGGTCTTCGAGACGCAGCGGGCGCTGGCCGACGGGGCGCGCGAGGTGGACATGGTCATCAACATCGGCGCGCTGAAGTCCGGCCGCGACGCGGAGGTGATGGCCGACATCGCCGCCGTGGTAGACGTCGCCCACGAGGGCGGCGCGATCGTCAAGGTCATCTTCGAGAACGCCTACCTGACGGCCGACGAGATCGTGCGTGCCTGCCGCCTGTCCGAGGCGGCCGAGGCGGACTTCGTCAAGACTTCCACCGGTTTCGCCGCCTCCGGCGCGACGCACGAAGACCTGCGCCTTATGCGGGCCAGCGTCTCGCCCCACGTGCAGGTCAAGGCGGCCGGCGGCGTGCGCACGCTCGACGCGCTGCTGGCCGTGATGGAACTGGGCGTGACACGCAGCGGGGCGACCGCCACGGCCACGATCCTGGACGACTTCAAGGCGCGCAAGGCCGGCCTGCCGGCCGCCGCCGGTGCAGCCGCCGGCCCAGGGGAGCAGGGCGCTTACTAGATGGGTAGCACCGTGGGCGTGGGCATGCTCGGCTCCGGCTTCATCGGCGAGTTCCACGCGCTCGGCCTGCGTTCCGTGCCCGCTGCCCGCGTGGTTGCCAATCAGGGGCGTAGCGCGGAACGTCGCGAGGCCTTCGGCCGGCGCTTCGACAGCCGCGCGTATGACTCGATCGAGTCGCTCTGCGCCGACCCGGCGGTCGACCTCGTGATCGTTTCGCTGCCCAACGAGCTGCACCTGCAGGCGGTCCAGGCAGCCGCCGGGCACGGCAAGGCCGTGGCCTGCACGAAGCCGCTGGGCCGCAATGGGGCGGAGGCCGCCGAGATGCTCCGCCAGGTAGATGCGGCCGGCGCCTGGCACGGCTATCTCGAGAACGTCGTGTTCACGCCGGACCTGCTGCGAATGCGCGGCATGATCGAGGCAGGGGCCATAGGGCGGCCGCTGACGATGCGCGCGCGTGAGGGCCACAGCGGCCCGCACGCGGCCCACTTCTGGGACGTGGCGGCAGCCGGCGGCGGCGCGTTGCTGGACATGGGCTCGCACGGCGTTGAGGCGGCGCGCTTCCTGTTCGGCAAGGAGAACCGGATCGCGGACGTCTTCGCCTGGGGCGCCACGCTGGCCCACGGCGCGCGCACGCAGGGCGAGGACAACGCCGTCACGCTGCTGCGCTTCGAGGACGGCCGGCTGGCCACGATCGACAACTCCTGGACCAGCAAGGGCGGCCTCGAGGGCCGCTTCGAGGTCACCGGCGAAGCCGGCAGGCTGATCTCCGACATCTCCGTCGGGACCCTTCGCGGCTTCATCGAGCGTTCGGCCGGCTACCTGGCCGAGAAGGCGGACGCGGACACGGGCTGGGTGTTCCCGGCGCCGGACGAGACTTACGCACACGGCCACGAGCAGATGATGGCCCACATGCTCGACAGCCTGCGCGCGGGCCGGCTGCCCACCGAGAACTTCCACGACGGGCTGGCCGTCAACAGCGTGCTGGACGCGGCCTATCGCTCCATGAGCAGCGGCAGCTGGGAAGCCGTAAGCCTGCCTCAACCGGTGGCGGCATGAGCACGGCCGCCACTCGGCTGCCCTGGCTGGCCCACGCCGCGCAGCTGCTCGAGCGCATCGAGGCCAGCCAGGGCCCGGCCATCGAGCAGGCCAGCCAGTGGTGTGCCGAGGCCATCGCCGCCGACGGCCTGGTCCACCTCTTCGGCACGGGCCACTCGCGCATCCCGGTGGAGGAGATGTTCCCGCGCTACGGCTCCTACCCCGGCTTCAACCCGATGGTCGAGCTGTCGATGACCTTCCACACCCAGGTCGTGGGCACGAACGGTCAGCGCCAGGCGATGTTCATCGAGCGCACGCCGGGCCTGGCGGAGGTCATCCTGTCCAACTTCAGCTTCGGCCCGCACGACGTGCTGGTGGTGTTCTCGGCCAGCGGGCTGACGGCGGTGCCGGTCGAGATGGCCCGCGGGGCTCGCGCGCGTGGACTGCGCGTCATCGCGGTCACATCGGTGGCCCAGTCGATGTCGGCCGAGCCCGAGCCGGCAGCCGGCCGACGGCTGCTTGACGAAGCCGGCCTGGTCGTCGACCTGTGCACTCCCGCGGCGGACGCGATGGTCTCCATCGAGGGTCTGGAGACACCGGTCGGCCCGGGCTCTACACTCGCCGCCGTCGCCATCGTCAACTCGATCAAAGTCAGGGTCGCCGAGCTGCTCACCCAGCGCGGCGCCATGCCCCCCGTCATCACCCGCGCATCCGTCGTGGGCGCTGAGCGGTCGCGGGCACTCTTCGAACAGGCATACCGAGAGCACGCCCGGCGGATCGCCCGTGCTATCGACCATGAAGGAGGTGAACCACGAGCCAAGGATGGTACTCATACTCAGCAGTTCAACAAGGAGGAGGAGTTCAGCCAATGATCAAGACCAACAAGGCCAGGCTTGGCGGCGCAATGTCGCTGCTCATGCTGGCCGCGGTTGCCTGTAGCACCCCGGGTGCGCCCGCGACGCAGGCCCCCGGTACGCAGCCGCCGGCCGGCACGCCCACTGCTGACGGCTTTCACATCGGCGTCAGCAACACCATCGCCGGCAACGGCTGGCGCGAGGAGATGATCTGCTCGATCCGCGCCCAAGCGCTGGCCTCGGGCGAGGTCTCCCAGCTGACGGTTGCCCACCGCAACACTGATGCGACGGGCCAGCTGGAGGACATCCGCAACCTGATCGCGGCCGGTGTCGACGCCATCATCGTCAACCCGGCCGGCCCAGACGCTGTCAACGCGGCGCTGCAGGAAGCGATCGACCAGGGCATCGTCGTGGTCGCCGTCGACCAGGCGGTCACCCTCGAGGCGGCTTACCTGCTGGCCAACAACCAGGAGGAGTACGGCTACTTGGGCGCCAGCTGGCTGTTCGAGCAACTGGGCGGCTCGGGCGACGTCGTCTACATGCGCGGCGCCGCCGGTGCCACGGCAGACGACGACCGCGATCGCGGCTGGGACCGCGCGCTGGAGGAATACCCCGACATCAACGTGGTGCTCGAGGTGCAGACCGGCTGGGACCAGCCCACTGGCGTGCAGCAGATCAATGACTTCCTGGCCACCGGCCAGAACTACGACGGCATTTGGACGTCGGGTATCGACAACGTGATCGTCGAGGCTCTCGTGGCCGGCAATCACCAGTTGGTCCCCATCGTCGGCGCCGACAACGCAGGCTTCGTCGAGCAGCTGATCGAGGTCGAAGGCCTCGAGGGCGCGGCCGTCACCAACCCGGCTTCGGTCGGCGGCGCAGGCGTGACGCTCGCGCTGCAGGTCCTCAACGGCGAGGAGCCGGCCGAGAATCACGTGCTGGTCGACCCGGAGGTCTGGGAGAACACCAGCGACGAAGGGCGTTCGACGCTCGAGGAGGCCGCCGATCCGGACATCGATCCGACGTGGCCGCTGGGTATCCACATCCCCGACTGGACGACCTACTCCAAGGAGCAGATCCTCGCCTGCCAGGGCCCGGGCGAATAACCCGGCGGCAGGGAGCGAGCAAATTGCGGGGTGTCGGCTTCGGCCGGCACCCCGACTTCTAGGCCTGTGACAACAGAGCAAGTCGTCCAGCCCGCCAACGGCCTCCTGCTGGAAGCCACCGGCATCGCCAAGCGCTACGGCGCCGTGCACGCCCTGCGCGATGCCTCGCTGAGCGTCCTGCCCGGCGAGGTCCATGCGTTGATGGGCGCCAACGGCGCCGGCAAGAGTACCCTCGTCAAGATCCTGACCGGCGCGGTTCACCCGGATGCGGGCGTCATCCGCGTGCGCGGCGAGGTGCGCGAGGTCCACTCCCCCGCCGAGGCACGGCGCACCGGCCTGGTATCGGTCTACCAGGAACCGGCGATGGTGCCCGATCTGACGGTCGGCGATAACCTCCGTCTGACCGGAACTCCCCTCGAGCCATTCCTCGAGATGGTCGCCGAGCTGGGCATCGGCAAGCTCGACCTGCGGCGTTACGCGCGCGAGCTGCCGCTGGCCGTATTGCGCGTGCTGGACCTTGCACGGGCGCTGGCCATCAAACCAGACGTCGTGCTGCTCGACGAGATGACCGCCGCCTTGCCGGCTGACCTCACCGAGAAAGTGTTGGAGGTCGTTGGACGCCAGCGCGAGTCGGGCCGCTCGGTCATTTTCATCTCCCATCGCCTGCTCGAGATAGCCGCGCTGTGCGACCGGGCAACCGTGCTGCGCGACGGCGAGACCGTCGGCGTGGTCGACGTGACCGCCGGCGCGGAACAGCGCATCGTCGAGCTGATGCTCGGTCCCGTCGAGGGCGAGGGAGACTCTGCGACGGAGCGGCCGCGCACGGCCCCAGCGGGCGGAGCGCGCGAGGACGAGGCGCCTGCCCGGCTGTCCGTGCGCAAGCTGGCCGCCGGCACCCACCTGCACGACGTGTCTTTCGAGCTGCACGCGGGCGAGGTGCTGGGTCTGGCCGCACTGGAGGGGCAGGGCCAGGATGAGTTGTTCGACGTCCTGAGCGGAGCGGCCCGTCCGACGTCCGGCGAAGTGCGTGTCGACGGCAAGAGCGCTCGCTTCAGCCACCCGGCCGACGCCATCCGGCGGGGCATCGTGCTGGTGCCCGCCGACAGGGCGCTGGGCCTGCTCGCCCAGCGCTCCGTGCGCGAGAACATCGCCTTGCCGGCCTCGGCTCCGCCCAGGCGCTGGGGACCGATTGACATGTCCGGCGAGCAGCAGCGAGTGCAGTTGGCCATCGAACGCTTGCAGATCGATACGCGCGCCCAATCGGAGGTGCAGCGACTGTCCGGCGGCAACCAGCAGAAGGTGACCATCGCGCGCTGGATCGCGGGCGGCGTGCGCACGCTGCTCTGCTTCGATCCCACGCGCGGCATCGACATCCGCACCAAGCGCCAGATCTACCAGCTGCTGCGCGATCTCGCCGAGGGTGGCGCGGCCGTCCTGCTCTACACCTCCGAGCTGGACGAGATCCAGCGCGTGTGTAACCGCACCGTGGTCATCTATCGTGGCCGGGTGGTGGAGGAGATGCCCGCAGCGGAGGCAGACGAGCCCACCCTCCTGCGGGCGGCCTACGGCATGCCCCGCGGCAGCCAGCTGCCGAAGCAACTGGCCGCCGAAGCGGCGGCCCGGGCAGAGGTGGCGACGTGACCGCGGTCGCGCGGCCGAGCGGACCGCTGCGCGACACGCGCCTGATGGCGGCGCTGGCCAATGCCATGCGCCAGGACACCTGGACGATCGCGCTGGTCTTGCTGCTGGTGGCGCTGCTCGTCCTGACCCGGCTAATCAACCCCAACTACGGACCGTTCAACGTGACCAGCCTGGCCATGGCCGCGCTGCCCGTCGCCCTCGCCGCGGTGGCCCAGGCCATCGCGGTCATCTCGGGCGGCATCGATCTCTCGATCGGCTCTGTGATGGCGCTGACCAGCGTCACGGCGGCCACCCTGTTCGTGGGCGCCAGCCCGGAGCTGTCGGTCGGCATCGTGCTGGCCATCCTGCTGATGGGCGTCGTCATCGGCCTGATCAACGGCAGCCTGATCGTCTTGACTCGAGTGCCCGACATCGTCGTGACGCTGGCCATGCTGTTCGTGTGGGGCGGGGCGGCGCTGCTCGTGCTCAATCGGCCGGGCGGTGCGGTCACACCGTGGCTGCGCGAGCTGATGACCGGCTCGCTGCTCATCGACTGGCTGCCCCGCGCGCTCGTGCTGCTGCTCACCGTCGTGGGCCTGGTCTGGATCCCGCTGCGCCGCTCGACCCTGGGCCTGTCGATCTACGCGATAGGCAGCAACCGGCTGGCCGCCTTCCGCAGCGGCGTCAACGTGGGCCGCACGCGCATCGCGGCCTACGCTTTCACGGGCCTCTTCGCGGCCGCAGGCGGCCTGGCCCTGACCGCCGCGACCGGCATCGGCTCGCCCATCCCGGGGCCCTATCTGCTGCTCAGCGTGGCGGCGGTCGTGCTGGGCGGGGTTAGCCTGGCCGGCGGGCAGGGCGGCCTGCTCGGTCCCATCATCGCCGTCTTCATCCTGGCCCTCATCCGGGCCGACCTGACGTTCCTGGGCGTCAATCCCAACTACGCCGAGGTGATCCAGGGGGCGATCATGGTGCTGGTGGTCATGTTCGGCGCGTACGTCACCCTGCGCCGCCGGAGGCGAGCGTGAGCAGCAGTACCGCGACGGCCAACCGGGGCCGCGGACCGTTAGTCCCCCTCGGGGCCCGAATGTGGATTCGCGAGCGGCCGCTGGTTCCGCTGCTCTTCCTGCTGCTCGGGCTGATCGTGACGCTCGAGCTCGTCCGGCCGGGTATCGTCAACGCGACCTGGCTGGCCAACACCATCAAGTTCGCCATCCCACTGGCCATCCTGGCGGCAGCCCAGACGCTGGCCATGCTGACTGGCGGCATCGATCTGTCCGTGGCGGCGGTGGCTTCCATGGCGGCCTACCTGGTGGCCACGCAGGCGCCCGTGCACGGTCCGCTGGTAGCCGTGCTGATCGCGTTCGGCGCGGCTGCGCTGGTGGGGCTGGTCAACGGCATCGGTATCGGCGTCTTCAGGGTGCACCCACTGATCATGACGCTGGCCATGACCCTGGTCGTGGGCGGCGTCGTGACGGTGTACATGCTGTCCGTCGTGACCAGCGGCGTGCGCGTGCCGGCCGAGCTCAACTGGCTCAGCCAGCAGACCGCCTTTGGCTTCCTGCCGCACAGCCTGCTCCTGTTCGTGCCCCTGGCGGCGCTGATCTTACTCGGGCTGCGCCGCTCCGGCTACGGACGACTGCTCTACGCGCTGGGCGACAACGAAACCGCCGCCCGGCTGTCCGGCGTGCGCGTGTGGCAGGTACTGATCGCGCTGTACATCGTGACGGCCCTGCTGGCGGCCGTCGCCGGCATGCTCTTTGCCGGCCTGCTCAACACGGCCAGCGCGCAGCTGGTGAACGGCTTCCTGCTGCCCTCGGTGGCGGCGGCTGTGATCGGCGGGACGTCCATCTTCGGTGGCCGGGGAGGTTACGCCGGCAGCATCGTCGGAGCTGTCATCCTGACCGTCCTGTCCACGCTGCTACAGGTGCTGGGCATGCAGGAGGCCGTGCGCCAGATCCTCTACGGCGCGATCATCCTGGCCGTCGCGGCGGCCTACACGCGCATCACCGAGGACGGCTGAAGGAGGGCCGGTGGACGCCACCCGCCACGTCGGCCTGGACCTGGGGGTGACCAACCTCAAGTGGGCGGTGGTCGAGCGGGCCGACGACTGGCGGGTGCTCGACAAGGGCCAGGTCCCGACCTGCGCCGGCGAGGGCGCGCTGGCGGTCGTCCAGCGCATGGCGGCGACGGCCGCCTCGGCCATCGAGCGCTGGCCGGGGGTCGTCGCCGTGGGTGTCGGAGTGCCCGGCCTGTACGAGCCTGCGACGGGACGCACGCGCTTCATCATCAACATGCCCGAGCCGGACGAGTGGGTCGGCCTGCCCGTGGCGGAGCCAATGGCGCGCCAGCTGGGACTGCCCGTCTTCCTGATCAACGACGCGCGAGCGTTCGGGCTGGCCGAGCTGCGCTTTGGCGCGGCGCGCGGGGCGGAGTCGATGATCGGCTTCACGCTGGGTACCGGCGTAGGCGGGGTGGTGGCCGTCAACGGCCACGTGCGCCAGGGGCACGATGGCACGGCCGGTGAGCTGGGCCACCAGACGATCGACCCGGACGGGCCGTGGTGCGCCTGTGGCAACCGCGGCTGCGTGGAGGCCTACGTGCGCGCGGACCAGATCGCGGCGGCCTGCGGGACCGACACGGCCGAGGAGGCGGTGGCCGCCGCCCAGGCGGGCGACGAGCAAGCCCTGAGTGGGCTGCGGGAGGTGGGCCGCTACCTGGGCATCGCCGTGGCCAGCGCGATCACGGTCATCACGCCCGACAAGGTTGTCATCGGCGGCGGGGTTGCCGCCGCCGGAGAGTTGTTGCTGGGCCCCGTGCGCGACGAGCTGCGCCGGCGAGTGCGGGTGACCTCGCTGGAGGCGGTCGAGCTGGTGACGGCCGAGCTGGGCACCTTGGCGGGCGCCATTGGGGCCGCCGTGCACGGCGCGGAACGGACGGGCGGCTGATGGCCCTGCGTACGGCCGTACCCCACTACCAGCGCATCGAGCTGGCGATGCGTGAGCGGATCGCCACGCTCCAAGCGGGTGACGAGCTGCCCTCGGATGCCGAGCTGTGCGCTGAGTTCGGCGTCAGCCGGATGACCGCTCGTAACGCCATGCAGCGCCTGGCCGGCGAGGGCCTGATCGTGCGCGAGCCCGGGCGCGGCAGCTTCGTGGCCGAGCGGCCCGTGCACCGGCGGGCCAATCAGCTGATGACCTTCACCCACGAGATGGAGCGCCAGGGTCGCCTGCCCTCCTCGCGGGTGCTCGAGCGCCATCTTCGGCCGGCGACCGAGGCCGAGGCGGAACGGCTGGGTCTCCTGCGCGGCGCCAAGGTGGTCGTCCTGCGCCGGCTGCGCTGCGCGGACGGAGTGCCGCTGGCCGTCGAGACGGCGGTTCTCGAAGGGCGGGCGGCCGAGGCGGCAATGAACGCGGACCTGGAACACGGCTCCCTGCACGAGGCATTGACCGACGCCGGCCACACGCTCCGCCGCGGAACGGCCACGATCGGCGCCGAGCCGGCCACGCGCGAGGACGCCGAGCTGCTGGACGTGCGTCTGGGTCAGCCGCTGCTGGTGGAACGACGCGTCATCCTGGACGCGGCGGCGCGGCCGATCGAGGCCACCGAGTCGCGCTACGCCGGCGAGCGCTACGCCCTCGACGTCACCTTCGACGTCGAGCAGCCCGGGCGGCCCGATGGCGCCTGAGGCCGCGGCGCGGGCCGTCCTGCGCGGGCGGCTGGTACTCGACGAGCGCGTTGCGCCGGGCCGGCTGCACGTCGAGGACGGACTTCTCGTGGGCCTGGAGCTCGACGAAGCGGAGCGGGGCGGCCCGTTGCTGGCCCCCGGTTTCGTCGACGTGCACGTCCACGGCTGGGGCGGGCACGACGCGATGGGCGGCCGAGCGGCGCTCGACGGCATGGCGCGCGCGCTGCTGCGCCAGGGCGTGACCTCGTTCCTGCCCACGGCCGTGACGGCGCCAATGGACGCGCTGCGCCGCTTCGCCGACGAGGTACGCGAGTGGCTGCCGGCAGCGCCCGCAGACGGCGCCCAGCCTCTGGGCTTCAACCTGGAAGGGCCGTTCCTGGCCCGCGAGCGGAAGGGTGCCCACGACGAGCGCCACCTGCGCCTGCCGTCGGACGTCCCGACCGCCGAGCTGCAGCCGCTGCTGCCCGGCCTGCGCGTGATCACCGTCGCCCCTGAGCTGCCCGGCGCGCCGGAGCTGATCAGTTGGCTGGACGAGCGCGGCGTGGCCGTGTCGGCCGGGCACTCGGCGGCGGTGCTGGACGAGGCACGGGCAGGCTACGCGGCCGGCGCGCGCAGCACGACACACCTGTTCAACGCCATGACCGGCGTCGACCATCGCGCGCCCGGACTGGCCGTTGCTGCGCTCACTCGCGACGAGGCCTACACCGAGCTGATTGCCGACGGTCACCACGTCCATCCGGCCCTCTGGCCGATCATCACGCGCAGCAAGCCGCCCGACCGCCTTCTGCTGGTGTCCGACGCGATCGCCCTGGCCGGCAGCGGTCAGGCGCGCGGCGTGGTCGGCGGCCTGGAGGTGGAGGTCGTCGAGGGACGCGTGACGCTGGCCGGGAGCGGCGTGCTGGCCGGCTCGCTGATCGCGCTGGACAGCGCCGTGGCGAACCTCGTGCGCGAGGGCCTGCCTCTAGCCTACGCCGCGGCTGCCGCCTCGCGCAACCCGCTGGCCCTGCTAAACCTGCGCGACCGCGGCCGGCTGGACACCGGCCTGCGCGCGGACATCGTGGAGCTGGACGATGAGCTGCGCGTCCAGCGTGTCATGCGCGCTGGCGAGTGGCTGACCTGAGAGTCTGGCGCGATCCACTCGCCGCCGACCAAGCCTAGTCAGCCACTTCGCAGCCTTCTACGCTCGCCGTCGGATCCGGACCGCCTTGCCCGGCTCGGCCAACAGCCCGCTCACATCTTCCTGAGCAGCTCGGCCGTCTCGCTCGCCCGCCGTTCGGCGACCAGGCAGCCCTTCCGAGCAGCCAGCTCGGCCGCCCGGCTGGCGTACTCCGTCGCCTCGGCCGGCCGCCCAAGGTCGCTCAGCACGTGGGCCAGGCTGAGCAGCGCGTGCCAGCGCAGATGCAGGAAGTCGGTCGGCGAGACGATCTCGACGGCCTCCCGAGCCAGGCGCTCAGCGTCGTCGGCGGTGCCGTTGCGAGCCAGCACCTTCGAGGCGACGGTTCGCCATAGCACCTGTGAGTAGACGTCGTCCGGCGCAGCCGCGTCTCGGCTGGCCTCGGCCAGCTGATGGGCCTCGTCCGGCCGGCCGTTGGCCAGGACGGCCTCGCCCAGGATGCCGGCGACTGTCGAGAACCAGGACATCTCGCCGATCTCGGAGAGCTTCTCGAAGCCCCAACGCAGCTCCCGCTCGGCCGCCTGGCTGTCGTTGGCCAGCGTCTCGACCCAGCCGGCCAGCTGAGTGTACGGCCCTGCTCGCCAAACTGTCAGGGCGATCTCGTCGAGCAGCTCGCGAGCGCGGCGCATGCTCTGACGCGCCTCATCGAAGCGGCCGATGCCCGCCTCGAAGGCGCCGCGCGCCATCAGCGCGCTGGACATGGCCTTCTTGTCACCGTCGGAGCGGCGCAGCAGCTCTTCCGTGCGCAGGAGGCCCTCGTCGGTCGGCGTAGGACCGGCCCAGACGGTCAGCGGCACCCAGGACATGCTTTCCATCTCGTCGCGCTGGTCCCCCGCGTGCCTGGCATGCGAGCTGGCCTGCTCCCAGGCGCGCTCGGCCTCGGCGAAGTTGCCCTTCATCATGTTGACCAGGCCGAGCAGCGACGACGCCCGGGCTAGCCCACGCTCGTCGCCCAGCTCCTCGAAGGCGGCGACCGTACGCGTCGCCTCCTTCTGTGCCGCGTCCGCCCAGCCGACCGGGTCAGTGAACAGCCGAATCCAGAGCTGCAGGATGGTGGCGTGGGCCTGCATCGCCCGGTCGCCGGCCTCGGCCGCCGCACTGGCCTCGCCGACCACCGCCTGCAGCCGCTCGAAGTCACCCGTTTCCATGAGCGCAAATGCCAGCTGGGGCAGCAGCCGGCCGCGCTCCTGGTTGCCCGCCGGCAGCAGGCCCGTGGCCCTGCTCAGCAGCCGGGCGGCAGCGGGCATGTCACCGCGCGCAAAGGCGCGCTGGCCGGCGCGACCCAGTGGCTCGAAGGCCCTCTGGGCCAGCTCCTCTGTACGCGCCGACGGCGGCCCGAGCTCGAGCAACGTGGCGTGGGCCTGCTCGAGGTGATAGCCGATGATCTCCTCGAACTCGCCCACGCGATCCCTACGTTCCTCCTGCAACCACGTCGCGAAGCGCGCGTGCAGCCGGGCTCGGTCGCTCTTGGCGATGCGCCCGTAGGCGGCGTCGCGGGTGACGGCGTGGGTGAACTCGAAGGTGTCCTCGTCATCGCGCTCGCCGTGGCGCGGTCTGATGAGCTGCTTGCGCATCAGCGACTGTAGATGGGCACCGATGGCGTCGTGGACGGCCTCGTCAGTCAGCGCGTGGACAGCGCCCCAGCCGAAGACCTTGCCGACCACCGAGGCGGCCTCCAAGACGTAGGCCTCCTCGCTGTCCAGGCGGTCCAGGCGAGCCGCGATCAGGGCATGGATAGTCGTCGGGATGGAGAGTTCGGACATCCTTGCCCTGAGCTGCCACTCGCCCTGCACCAGCCGCAGGTCACCGGTATCCATGAGCATGCGCAGCGTCTCTTCGACAAAGAGCGGGTTGCCCTCGCCCAGGCCGATGATGCGCGCAACGGCGTCCGGGCGCACCTTGCCGGGGCCGATGATCTGCTCGACCAGCTGGCGCGAATCGTCGCTGCTCAGCGGCTGTAGCCACATCAGCTCGGCGTTTGGCTTGGCGCTACCCCAACCGGGGCGTGCGTCGAGCATCTCAGGCCGAGCCATGCAGACCAGCAGAACCGGCGCGGCCCGGGTCCAATCGGCCAGGTACTCGAGCAGGTCGAGAAACGTGGGCTGGCCCCACTGGATGTCGTCGAAGACGACTACGACCGGCCGCTCAGAGGCGGAGTGCTCGAGCAGCCGGCGGATGGCCCAGAACATCTCCTGGATGGCCGGCTGCGCCGTGCCGCTACCGAGCAGTCCCGCCAGCCGGCTCTGGATGAGCTGGCCTTCGTCTACCTCGCGCAGCCGCGCGCCGAGCTTCGCGGCGCTCTCGGCGGGCGAGTCGGAATCAGAGATGTCGGCAACATCGCGCAGCATCTCGAGCACGGGCCAGAAGGTGATGCCATCGCCATAGGGCAGGCAGCGCCCGCTCAGGACGGTGGCCCGCTCGCCGATCCGGCTGGTCAGCTCTTTGGCCAGCCGCGACTTGCCCGCACCGGCGGGGCCGATGACGGTCACGATCTGCCCCCCACTCGCCGAAGCGCGATCGAAGGCACCCAGCAGCCGGTCAAGCTCGGCCTCGCGATCGACCATCGGCGCGTCCAGCCGGCGCGTGCGCCCGGCCGCGCCGCGGATGATCCCCTCCACGCGCCAGGAGCTGACCGGCGCCTGCTTGCCCTTCAGCTCCAGCTCACCGATAGCCGTGACCTGGACCGCATCGCGCACGAACTCGTGGGCTGCGCCGCCGATCAGTACGTCGTTGGGCGATGCCGTTTGCTGTAGGCGCGCGGCGGTGTGGACCGCCGGACCCGTGACGTACAGCTCGCTCGGGCCGTGCAGCTGGGCCATGGCCTCGCCCGTCTCGACGCCCGCTCGAATGGCGATGCTGGTGCCCCAGCTGCGCTCGAACTCGTCGCGCATGGCGAGCAGCCGGTCACGCACGTCGACCGCCGCGGTGACCGCGCGCAGGGCGTCGTCCTCGTGCATGCGCGGGACGCCGAAGACGGCCATGACGGCGTCACCGATGAACTTTTCGACGAAGCCACCGTGGTGGACGATGATCCGCTCGGCCTCCTCGAAGTAGCGGCCCATGAGGGCGCGGAAGGTTTCCGGATCGAGCGCGTCGGCGAGGACGGTCGAGTCGACGACGTCGATGAACAGGACGCTGACGATCCTGCGCGATCCACGCGCAGACGGCTTCGCCGTTATCGATCCGGTGGACGGGCCGGTCGAAGTCATACGGCTCCTCGAGGAAGAACGCTAGGCGAAGCGCGGTGCCTCGCGCCCGCTGGAGCGCTCCTGCGGCGCATCGTAGGTCGTGCTGAGCGCGAAACGCAAGCGGGCGTGGCGAAGATGCTTGACATGGAGGACGTGCGCAGTTCAACTAGGGTGGGGACCAGCGCGAGGAGCAACCGCAGGAGGAGAGCGCGATGCACGATCAGGACAAGCCGGGGCAGGGCAACCCCGGCCCGGGCAAGCCGGGGCAGGGCAAGGCGTCGCCGCGGGCGCATGCTGCGCTGGCGCGTCTGGCAGAGGCTGTCAGCGACCCCGAGAGACGTAAGTCATTGCGGTCGGATCCGGCCGGCACCGTCAAGGGCTACGAAGAGTTGCCCGAGTCCGTGCGCACGACGATGGAGCGCATGTCCGACGACGAGCTCCAGACCCTGGCCGAAGCACACCAGGCCTTCGCCGATGCCGGCTTCTACACCGACCTCGACGACGAGTACGGAGGCGGCCGCGTCTCATTCTTCTAGGCGCCGATGAGCATTCCGGCCGTCTCCGAGAGTCGGGTCCTGCGGGGCAAGATCGAGCTGGTCCTGCCCATGCTGCTGTCTGCCGGCCGGCGGCTTTTCCGCCATCCGCGCGTCGGACAGCTGTACCCCGAGTACCTGTTCATGAGCCACTGCGTCATCCGCGCGAGCGTGCCGCTGATGCAGCGGGCGCGTGAGCGGGCCGCCGCACTGCCCGGCGATCGCGTCGCCTCGATCGTGAGCGATTACTTTGAGACGCACATCGACGAGGAGTTCGGCCACGACGAGTGGCTGCTCGAGGACATGGCTGCGCTCGGTGTCGACACCGGCGAAGCGCTGTCGCGCCCACCATCGGCGACCGTCGCGGGCCTGGTCGGGGCGCAGTACTACTGGACCGAGCACTATCACCCGGTCGCGCTCCTGGGTTACGTCGCGCTGCTCGAGGGCTATCCCCCCGTCGCCGCTGAGATCGAGGACGTGCGCCGACGCACCGGCTATGGCCCGGATGCCTTCCGGACCCTGTTTCTGCACGGCGAGCTGGACCCCCACCACGGGCAGGAGCTGGACGAAGTGCTCGATTCGCTGCCCTTGACGGAGCGCCAGCGGAGCCTGCTGGGCATGAGCGCCATCTCCAGCGTGCAGGGCATGACGGCAGCCGTCGAGGAGGTCCTCGCAAAAGCGTCGGCCGCCTGAGGCCGTTCAGCGGCCCTCGCTGAGCGGGCGCCCGACGCGTTCGGGCGTCAGCTTCGTCAGCATGGCGATGAATGAGCCGGGGGCCGGGCCTACTTGGCCTGCCATCTTAGAGACTTCAGGGACCAGCCCCCATCCAAAGCGCCTCACTCTGCGCGCAGCCCGGCGACGATGCGCTGGCGCGCCTCCGCCCCTGCCCGGGTCAGAGCGCTGCCGATGCCCACTGCCACCGCCCCCGCCTCCAGGAAGTCCGGGGCATTGCTCGCGTCGATGCCGCCGGTGGGGATGAGCTGGATCTCGGGCAGCGGCCCGCGCAGCTCGCGCACGAACTGGGGCCCAACCGCGGAGGCCGGGAAGAGCTTGACGAAAGTCGCGCCGGTGGCCCAGGCCGAGGCGACCTCGGTCGGTGTGAAGGCGCCCGGGATGAAGGGCATGCCGCCCTCCACCGCGCCACGCACCAGCGGCGGGTCGAAGAGCGGCGAGACGCCGAACTGGGCACCGCATGCTCGGGCGGCGGCAAGCTGTCCGTCGCTGACGATCGTGCCCGCACCAACCACGTACGGGCCGCCGTCGCGCGCCTCCAGGCGATCGCGCAACGCGGCAATGTCCTCCGCGGCGGTGGGAGCATCGAAGGTGACCTCGAAGATGCGGGCGCCTGCCGCGGCCAGCTCATCCACCAGGGCGAGGAGCCGGTCGCGAGGCTCCACGCGGCGCAGCACGACGAGCAGGCGCTGGCGACGGATGGCATCGGCGATGGGTCCGGCGCGCAGGGTCTCGGCGGTCATGCCGTCACCCCCGCCGACGGCATGGCGTCGAGCAACGCACCGTTCTGAGCCAGCCTGTTACGCAATTGGGCCGCATCAAGCTGCCGCGGCGTGGCGCCCGCGGCAACCGCCATCGCCGCCGCCGTGCCCGCCGCCTGGCCCATGGCCATGCAGGTGGCCATCGAGCGGGCCGAGGCATGCGCGTCGTGCGTCGCCGAGAAACAACGCCCAGCGACCAGCAATCGCTCGACGCCGGTGGGCAGCAGGCAGCCATATGGGATGCCGTAGACGCCCTCGCCCGGCACGTAGCGCCACTCGGTATCGCCGCCCGGCCCGTGGTCCTCGATCGGCGCGCCGCACAGCGCGATCTCGTCGGGAAAGCGCCGGCCACTCAGCACGTCGTCGCGCGTGAGCTGGTAGTCGCCGATCACGCGCCGGCTCTCGCGCACGCCGATCGACGGGCTCGTCCCCACCACCACCGAGTCCTCGAAGCCCGGCACGCAACCGCGCAGGAAGCGGTGGTACTCGCGCACCTGGCGCCGGCCCTCCAGCTCCGCCTGCGTGAGCGCAACGGGGTCCGTAGCGTCCACGTTCGGGATACGCGTCATGTGCACCATCACCACGCCCGTGAACGGTGTGCGGTGCCACGAGCCCTCCAGCCGCGGCAGCCGGTATTCGCCGCTGTCCGCCGCCTCGCGCATGCGCGCCCACAACTCGGCCTTGGGCGTCTGTGCCGCACGCTGCACGTCCACATTGGCCAGCCGGAAGAGGGTAGATAGCGACTGCACCACGCCGCTGGTGTGCATGTCCTCGTAGGCCACGCCGGCCATGGCACACACGTCCGCGTCGCCCGAGGCATCGACAAACGCCTCCGCCTCGACCCAGCTCTCGCCGCCCTTGTTCCACAGCCGAACCGCTCGCAGCCGACTTGCCTCCACGCGCACGCCGGTGGCCCAACTGTGCAGCAGCAGCTCCACGCCGGCCTCCGAAGCCAGCGCCTCCCACACCACCTTCAGCGTCTCCTGGTCGTAGGTCACACCGGTGCCCGCACCGTAGGTGTTGGGCCGCTCGAAGCAGACGCCCTCCGCCTGCAGCCGCTCGACGACCTCCCAGCCCAGCCCACCGACTACCCGCCGCGGCTGCTCACCGGGCGTGTAGAAGGCGTAGAAGGTGTCCAGCACGGACGTCGAGGTCCCACCCATGAACGCCAGCCGATCGACCAGCAGGGTCCGCGCGCCCAACCGGGCAGCCGAGATGGCGGCCGACGAGCCGGCCGACCCAGCCCCCACCACCATGACGTCGTAGGCCTCGGTCTTCAAGCCACCGACTCCCGCACGGGCGCCAGCGCGAAGGCTCGCGCCGGATTGCGGACGAGCATCGTCTCGACGGCTTGGGCGCCGATTCTCTCGCGGAGGCGGGGCACGAAATCGCCCAGCAGGTGGCGCAGGCCGGGACCGCCGCCGTAGGCGCGGAAGTAGCCGCGCCGACCGAGGTCGAGGCCGAGCATCAGCCGCTCGGCGTGGCCGCCGTCGACCATCCGCGCGATCAGCTCCACGCGCTCCGAGTCAGGGCCGTACTTGTCGCGTCCGATCGTGTCGTAGACCAGCGACACGCCGGCCGAGCAGATGTCGGCGTGCAGCGCCGGGTCCGGGTTGCGGTCGAGATGAGCCAGCGTCAATCGCTCGGCGGGCAGGCCCGCGCCCAACAGCAGCCCGACGATCTGCGGCCCGAACGTGCCCGCCTCCGTGTGCACGACGACGGCCGCGCCGGTCTGCCGGGAAGCCTCCACGGCGGCCAGCAGTCGGCGGTGCTCTGAGTCGGTGACCTGCTCGTGGGAGGCGCCGGCCTTGATCACGCCGGCCCGCGCCGGATCTAGCGCGAGCGCAGGGTCGTCCCAGTCGGCCGGGTGCATGCCGTCGCGCAGGTCAGTGACGGTCCGCTCGGTCAGGGTCTCGAGTGAGGCCGCGTGGACCCAATGATCGGCGGGGTAGTGCGCGTCGCGATGGTAGCCGCTGGCCGCGACGATGGCCAGGCCGGTGGCTCGGGAGACAGCGCGCAGGAGGTCCGGCCGCCGTCCACAGCCGATGGGGGTCAGCTCGATGAGCGAACGCAGGCCTGTGTCGGCCCCGTCGCGCGCCTCCTCGACCGCGCGTTCCTCGTCCTCCAACTCGTCGCCCGGCAGGGCAGGGCTGCGCAGGAAGAGGTGCTCGTGAGCGTCGGTGGCACCGAGCTCCTCAGCCGGGAGAGGTCCCGCGACGGTCATGACCTGGGCGGCTGGCATGGCCCAGATCATGCCATCAGCGGGCCGCGGTCACGTCTCGCGGAAGATCTTGTCGTGGTCCCGCACGTGGTCGTCGACGTGGATGGCCAGGTCGTCGCCGGGGCCTGCCTGCTCGATCTCCTGGTGGTCCACCTGCATCGAATCGACCGTCTGCACCAGGTCCGTCGTGTGGCCCTTGATGTGTATCCGCTCGCCTGCACGCAGCGGCTGGTCCAGCTGCACCGCCGCCACGGACAGGTGGCTGAAGTAGTGGGTCACGTGGCCGATCGCCTCGGCCTCGTCGTGCTGCTCTGACATGGCGTCGCCTCCTGTTCAGTAACGGTACTCCTTGCACGTCCCTGACACCAAGCGCCCGCGACTGGCGGCTGTCTGCGCCACGCGAATTACACGGGCGACTCGCGAGTCAACCACGATGGCTGATGAGTCGGCCAGCGTGAGTGACCCGCCGCCCGCAGTCGACCAGCCGGCGGCCCGCGCAGTCCAACGCCACGCCTAGTGGCGCGCCAGCCACTCCTCCAGCGAGCGGCCGCGCGGCGGCCGGCCCGTGCGCTCGGCGATGCGGTCCACGCGGCCCAGCGCAGCCTGCGTGTAGCGGACGCCCAGCCAGCGCAGCGGCTCGGGCTCCCAGTTCCGCGACCGATGGCCCACCAGCGGCAGCGCCGTCCGCTCCGTCTGGCGGCCGGTGATCAACTCGGCCAGCGTGCGGCCGGCCAGGTTGGCCGTCGAGACGCCATGGCCCACGTAGCCTCGGGCCGTGGCGATGCCACTCGCCCGGTCGAAGGAGATGGTCGGGTGCCAATCACGGGGCATGCCCAGCGGCCCTCCCCAGGCGTGGGTGAAGCGAAAATCGCGCAGCTGTGGGAACCACTGCCGAGCGGTGCGGCGCAGCATCTCGTGAGTCGGCGCGTGCTGGTCGTACTCGTCGCGGATGGGCGAGCCGAAACGGTAGGGAGCGCCCCGCCCGCCGAAGAGCAGCCGCCCGTCTGCCGTGCGCGAGAGGTAGACCACGGTGTAACGCGGTGACCCGACCAACTCATGCTCCGCCCAACCGATCTCGCGCCAGGCATCTTCCGGCAACGGCTCGGTGAGGACGATCAGCGACCAGACCGGGATGAGCGACCGATGCAGCCGACGCAGGCCGGTCAGGTAGGCCTCACCCGCCAGCACCACGACGTCCGCCTTCACCTCGCCGACGGCGGTGCCCAGCGCGGCCGGCCGGCCCGCGCGGTAATCGGTCACCTCGGTCCTCTCGTGGATCACGCCGCCCAAACGCTCCACCACGCGGGCGAGGCCGCGGACCAGCTTGGCCGGCTGGAGCACCGCCGCGTGGGGCGTGTACAGCGCCGTTTCTCCGCCGGCTACCCGCAGCCGCTCCTCCAGCGTCGCCCGATCCAACAACGAATAGCGCTCGCCGAAACCGAAGCGGTCCAGCTGGCGAAGCTCCACCTCGAGCAGGGGCGTCTCATGCGGGCCGCGCGAGACGATCAGCTCGCCGCCGAGCCGCCAGTCGATGTCAAGTCCTTCCTCCGCTGCCACGCGACCCACCTCGTCGACCGCCTCGTCCACGGCCCGATAGGTCCGCCGGGCAGCCTCCAGGCCGTGCAGCCGCTCCAGCCGCCCCAGCGAAATGTTCAGCCCGGGCGCGCACCAGCCCCCGTTACGCCCCGACGCACCGAAGCCGGCGATCTCGCGCTCGAGCACGACGACGCGCAGCGACGGCTCGGCACGAAGCAGGTAATAGGCCGTCCACAGGCCGGTGTAGCCGGCGCCCAGGATGGCCACGTCGGCAGTCGTCGGGCCGTCCAGAGCCGGCCGCGACGTCAGGTCCTCGCCACGGCTCTCCAGCCAGAACGAAACGTCCGCGTAGTCCCGCATGGACGCTAGATACCACACCGGCGGCGAGTTAGGATTAGGCCAACCCAGCGGCTACCTTGCACAGTTACTGAAAGGTTCAGCCATGACGATGACCGTCACCGAGCGACCCCGCATGTTCATCAACGGCGAGTGGCAGGAGGCCTCCGGCGGTGAGACGACGGAGATCCGTAACCCGGCCACCGAGGAGGTCATTGCGCAGGCTCCCAAGGGCACGGTCGAGGACGCCGACCGGGCCGTCGAGGCGGCCGCGACCGCCTTCGAGGAGTGGCAGCTCTCCACGCCCGCCGAGCGCTCGACGATGCTCTACAAGTTCGCCGACGCGCTGGAGGCGGACGCAGCCGAGCTGTCGCGCCTCGAGTCGCAGAACGTGGGCAAGCCCAAGGGCACGGCCGACTTCGACGTCGAGTTCACCATCGACAACGTGCGCTACTTCGCCGGCGCAGCCCGCGTGATCGAAGGCAAGGCGGCGGGTGAGTACGTGCGCACCCACACCAGCATGATCAGGCGCGAGCCGGTCGGCGTGGTCGCCCAGGTCGCCCCCTGGAACTACCCGCTGATGATGGCCATCTGGAAGCTCTGCCCGGCCCTGGCCGCCGGTTGCACGGTCGTCCTGAAGCCTTCCTCCTGGACGCCGCTTTCGGCCCTGCGCCTGGCCGAGCTGGCCGCCGACATCTTCCCCAAGGGCGTGCTCAACGTGATCACCGGGCCCGGCGAGACCGTCGGGGAGCGGTTGGTGACACATCCAAAGGTGGACATGGTTTCGCTGACCGGCGACCCGGCCACCGGCCGGAAGATCGCCGCTGCTGCGGCCCAGACCGTCAAGCGCGTCCACCTCGAGCTGGGCGGCAAGGCGCCCGTGCTGGTCTACGACGACGCCGATCTGGAGGCGCTGGCCGAGAGCGTCAAGGCGGCGGCCTTCTTCAACTCGGGCCAGGACTGCACTGCCCTGACCCGCGTGATCGTGGGATCGAAGGCCTACGACAAGGCGCTCGAGTCGATCGTCGAGGCCGTGGGCACGATCACGATGGGCAACCCGGCCGACGATCCGGAGCTGGACATGGGCCCGCTCGTCAGCAAGTCGCAGCAGGAACGCGTGGCCGGCTACGTCGACCGTGCGCGCGGCTACGGCGCACAGGTCGCAGCGGGCGGTTCGATCAACGGCGAAAAGGGCTTCTTCTACCCGCCCACGATCGTGACCGACGTGACGCAGGACTCGGAGATCGTGCAGCAGGAGGTCTTCGGGCCGGTGGTCACCGTGCAGCGCTTCAGCGACGAGGAAGAGGGCCTGCGCTGGGCCAATGGCGTGCCCTACGGACTGGCCGCGTCGGTCTTCACGCGTGACGTCAAGAAGGCCCTCCGCGCCGCCAAGGCGCTGCGCTACGGCACGGTCTGGATCAACGACCACCTCACCATCGCCTCGGAGATGCCCCACGGCGGGTTTGGACGATCGGGCTACGGCAAGGACATGAGCAGCTACTCGATCGAGGACTACACCATCGTCAAGCACGTCATGGCCAAGATCGCCGACTGAGGCCGTCTGCATCGCCTGCGCCGATGACCGCTGAGCTGCGGCAGCAGAGTGGCCTTTCTAGCCTTCGACGGGCGCTGGATGGTACAGCCACCAGCGGACGCCATCGGGGAACTGGTTGATGGTGACGCTCGTGCGCAATTCACCATCGGAGATCGTCAGCACGCGGATATCAGCAGTCCCGGCGGACGACACGATCCGCCAGGTCTCGTGCTGCTCGAAGGCAGCGATGGTGGCCGCCAGCACGTCATCGACGCTGCCCGGCATCTCGTACGAGGCGACGTACGAGCCATCCTCCGCGACGATCAGCTCGCCGAAGACTGCTCTGGCCGGGATTGGCACGCCTTCAGGCAGGCTCGCCGGGACGACGTGCGTGCCGGCGCCGCGCGCACTGCCCACGACCGGCGCACCCTCGTTCGGTAAGGCCGGCGCATGGAGATAGGCCGAGCAGACAAGTGTCCTGCCACCTTGCGACCACTCCTCGGGCTCGGGCCAGTTGGTGAACCACTCGAGAGCGGTTTCCTCCACGCTCACCCCGACGTAGTCCGCAAAGCCCGCATCGCATCGTTCATGCGAGATCGGCTCGATGGCATCATCACCGGGAAAGCTCCCGTCGGCCGACTCGATCACGGAGACGAGGTAGACCTCGTTGTCGTGCGGCCCGGCGCAGGCAACTTCGACCGGCACTCCGCTGTAGTCGTAGTCGCCGCTCGCGTCGAACGTGTTGTTCCAGCAGTCGCCCTCGGCAAGGTGGTCGCCGAACCAGACCGGCGCCACCGCGGTCGGGCCGGCCGGCGACTGCTCGCTTGTCGGCATCGGTTGTTGCGTGGTTTCGCCATTTGGTGTGGGCGATGCCACGGGGACGGTCGGCGGCGCGGTGGGGGTGCCGGCGGGCGGGCCACCGGCGGCGCATCCGGCACTGGCTACAATCAGCAGCAGCGCCGCTGGTGCTGCCATTTTTCGCATGGCATGCTCCTGACGTTGAGGAGACCCCTCGAGGGAGCCGTTCGGCCATGTTAACCGCGACGATCAACTCGACGGACCACCAGTGACAACGCTTCGAGTACTGCTCATCGGCGCCGGCGGTGTCGGCGAGGCCATCGCCCGCGTCGCTGCCGGGCGCGAGTGGCTGGAGCAGATGGTCGTCGCTGACTACAACAGCCCACGCGCGGATCAGGTCGCCCGACAAGCGCGGGCGGCCGTCGCTGGATCCGGACATGACGACCGGTTCAAGTCGGCACGAGTCGACGCATCTTCAGCCGCGGCCGTAACCGAGCTTGCTCGCCGGCACGGTGCCGACCTTGTCATGAACGCGGTCGACCCGCAGTTCGTGATGCCGATCTTCGACGGCGCGCTAGCTGCGGGCACCGACTACATGGACATGGCCAACAGCCTCTCGCGGCCGCACCCGGACAAGCCTTTCGAGCGCCCCGGCGTGAAGCTGGGCGATGAGCAGTTCGCGCGCGCCGGCGAGTGGGAGCGTGCCGGCCGGCTGGCGCTGCTGGGCATGGGCATGGACCCCGGCCTGACCGACGTCTTCGCCGCCTACGCGGCCAAGCACCTCTTCGATGAGGTCCACGAGGTGCACATTCGCGACGGCGGCGACCTCGAGATCCCGGGCTTCGCCTTTGCGCCGGTCTTCTCGATCTGGACGACGATCGAGGAGTGCCTCAACCCGCCGGTCGTCTGGTCGGACGGGGAGTGGCACACCACCGAGCCGTTCAGCGGGCCGGAGATGTTCCCCTTCCCCGACGGCGTGGGTGACGTCGAGTGCGTCAACGTGGAGCACGAGGAGGTGCTGCTCGTGCCGCGCTGGATACCGGCCCGCAAGGTGACCTTCAAGTACGCCTTGGGCAGCGATTTCATCGACAAGCTGCGCACTATCCACGCGCTGGGCATGGATCGCACGGACAAGGTCCGCGTCAAGGGCGTGGAGGTCGCCCCGCGCGACGTGCTGGCCGCCATCACGCCGGACCCAGCCGGGCTGGGGGATCGGATGGTCGGGCGGGCGATCGTGGGAACGTGGGTGATCGGCCGCAAGGACGGCGCGCCACGCGAGGTCTTCCTCTACCAGACGACGGACGCGCAGGAGACCTGGCGCCGTTTCGGCCTGGGGGCAGTCGCGTGGCAGACCGGCTTCAACCCGGTCATAGCGCTGGAGCTGCTGGCCTCGGGAGCCTGGTCCGGCACGAGCGTACTCGCGCCGGAGGCCTTCGATCCCGACCCTTACCTCGCACTCCTCGACAAGTACGGCATTCACCACGCGATGGTTGACATGGAGCCCGGGAGGCACCGACCGACATGAAGACGGCCCCGAGCAAGATCACGCGCGAACAGGTCACGCGGATCCGCGACAGGGAGGAGGCGGAATACCGGCGCCGCACGCCGCGCAGCGCGGCTCTGCACGAGCGTGCGCGCCAGTCGATGCCGCTGGGCGTGGCGTCGTCATTCCAGGCGTACTCGCCCTATCCGCTGTTCATGACCGACGCGCGCGGCTCCCGTATCTGGGACGCCGACGGGAACGAGTACGTCGACTTCGACATGGCCTTTGGCGTGCTGGCGGCCGGCCACTCTCACCCGATCCTCGCCGAGGTGCTGCGCGAGCGGGTGGCCAACGGCACTTGCTACACCTTCCCTGTCGAGGACGGGGTCGTGCTGGCGGAGGAGATCAAGCGCCGCTTCGGCGCGGACCTGGTGCGCTTCAGCAACTCCGGCACGGAAGCGACTATGGACGCCATCCGCGTCGCCCGCGGCTACACCGGCCGCGAGAAGATCGTCAAGTTCGAGGGCGGCTACCACGGCCACCACGACGATGTGCTCGTCTCGATCCAGCCGCCGCGCGAGCTGATGGGCGCGCCCGATGCCCCGGCCACGGTGCCTGCCTCGGCCGGCCTGCCGCGCTCTCGCATGGCGGAGACCGTCGTCGCCCCGTACAACGAGCCCAAGGCGCTGGAGACGATCCTGGAGCGCCATCGTGGCGAGATCGCGGCGATCCTTATCGAGCCGGTGCAGTTCAACATCGGCGTCGTGCCGCCGTTGCCCGGTTACCTGGAGCGGGTACGCGAGCTGGCCACTGAGCACGGCGCGGTGCTGATCTTCGACGAGGTCAAGACCGGCGTCGTGTTGGCCTACGGCGGCGCGACCGAGTGGTTCGGCGTCAAGCCGGACCTGTTCTGCCTGGCCAAGAGTATCGGCGGCGGCGTCCCGATTGGCGCGTTCGGCGGGCGCGGGGAGGTGATGAGCGTCATCGAGACGCTCGAGGGCACGCAGCACTACGCCGGCATGGGCGGTTCGCTGGGCACGGGCGTCGAGCAGACGACGATCTCCGGCGGCGCCACGCGGGTGGCGCACCTGGGCACGTTCAACGGCAATCCCCTTTCGATGGCGGCGGGCGTGGCGGTACTGACCCGCATCCTGACGCCCGACGTGTACCCGAGCCTGCACGCCATGGCCGACCGGCTGACCGCCGGCTGCCAGCAGGTGGTGGACGACTTCGGCCTGCCGGGCTACGCCATCAACACCGGACCGAAGGGCTGCGTCATGTTCACGCCCGAGCGGGTAACCAACTACCGCGACTTCATCGGCCTAGATGGCGAGCTGTGGGAGGCGTCGTTCTTCTATTTGGCCAACCGCGGCATCCTGCTACCGCCCGGCCCTGACGACCAGTGGACGCTCTCCGTCCAGCACACCGACGATGAGATCGATCGCTACGTGGCCACCTTCCGCGAGTTCGCCGCCGAGCTGACCGGCTGAGCGGCGCGCCGGGCCGATAGGTCACGGCCGATCTCAAAGGAGACCGATGCGCGACATCCGGACAGCGCCAGCACTGCCCGGCTATCCGCCCGAGCTCGGTGCGGCGCTGTGGCGCCTGGAGGACGCCAGAAGTCGCACCTTGGAGCTGTTGACCAGCATGCCATCCGATTACGTCGACCGGCCTGCGCGGGGCAACTCGATCGGCACGATCCTTTATCACGTCGCCCTCATCGAGGCGGACTGGCTCTACTCCGAGATCCTGGAGGAAGCCCCGCCGACCGTGATCGAGCAACTGCTGCCCGCCGACCATCGAGACGGCGCAGGCGTCCTCACTCTCGTGCGCGGGCAGACACTCGAGCAGCACCTGGCGCGCCTTCGCACCGTGCGAGGAAGCCTGCTGACGCGGTTACGAGACCTCGACGACGAGGACTATCACCGGCCTCGCAACCTGCCCGAGTACGACGTCTCACCGGCTTGGGTGCTTCACCATCTGGCCCAGCACGAGGCCGAACACAGGGGTGAACTGGGCTTCGTAATCGACTTCCACGCGACCAACTCGAGCCATCCGACCTCAGGCTCGGGCGAGCGCCCATAGGAACGGCACCCTGCCGTGCGGCTCACGGATTTCGACGACGTCGTCGACCAGCAGCTCGAAGCTGGCCTCGCGCAGCAAGCGCCGATTGGTCTGCGCATCGAAGCTGCTGAAGAACATCGGCTTGTCCAGCCAGTCGCCCGTCCAGTCGGGCCCGTCGTTCGCGCCGAGGCTGGCCAGGAAAAGACCGCCCGGGCGGAGCCAGCGCGCGATCCGCCCGAAGAGCCTCGCGTGCTCCTCCCGCGGCACGTGGATGAAGCTGAAGAACGCACAGACGCGCCACGAACTCCGCCAGCAACCCGTCGCGCGTCGGATCAGCGCCCTGCGCGCTTGCGCTCATCGTCCATCCCACTTGTGCCCCGCTTGAACGAGCCTACATCCCGGCCGTCACCTCGCCGACGATGCGGATTGCCAAGTCCACCTCATCGTCGGTCGTGTTGAGCGGCGGGATGAAGCGCACGCCCTGGCCGTACGTGCCGCACGAGAGCAGCAGCAGCCGCCGCTCGAGGGCGCCGGCCATCAGCGCCTTGGCCTTCTCGGGCAGAGGCTTGAGTGTGCCGGCCTCGGCGAACTCGATGGCCACCATCAGGCCCCGGCCACGCACCTCGGCCACCCCCGCGCAGCCGGCGACGGCCGCGCGCAGACCGGTCAGCAAGCGCTTCCCCTGCCGTTCCGCCGCAGTCACCAATCCCTCGTCCTCGATCACGTCGAGCGTCGCTAACGCGGCTGCGCAGGCGACCGCGTTGCCACCGTAGGTGCCGCCGTGCGCACCGGGCGTGAAGGCCTCCAGCAGGCTGCGCCGAGCCATGATCCCGGACAGTGGCATGCCCGACGCGATGCCCTTGGCCATGACCAGGATGTCCGGCACGGTCCCGCTCCACTCGGAGGCGAAGAAGCGGCCCGTCCGCGCGAAGCCCGTCTGCACCTCGTCGCAGATGAGCAGGATGCCGTGGCGATCAGCCAGCCGGCGCAGAGCGGGCAGAAAGCCGTCGGGCGGGACGACGTAGCCGCCCTCGCCGAGGATCGGCTCGACCAGGAACCCGGCAACGTCATCGGGGTAGGCCAGCGTGGCGAAGAGTTGCTCGATCTCGCCGATGGTGCGCTCCACGGCGGCCTCCGGCCCGCCCATGCGCAGCGCATCCGGGTACGAGACGAAGTGGACGCCGCCGGGCAGCGGCTCGAAGTGGCCGCGGATGCGCACGCCACTGCTGGTCAGCGCCATCGTCGCGTGCGTACGGCCGTGGAAGCCGCCGCGAAAGGCGATCACCAGCGGCCGGCGAGTGGCGATCTTGGCCAGCTTAACAGCGGCCTCCACCGCCTCGGCACCGGAGTTGGACAGGAATAGCCGGACATCGCGGCCGTCACCAGGGAAGTAGCGCGGCAGCCGCTCATGCAGCTCCAGCCCCGGCTTGTGGTAGAGGATGTTCTGCTGGGCGTGGATGATGCTCGCCGCCTGCTCGGCGATAGCTGCGACGACGCGCGGATGGGCGTGGCCGGTGCTGGTCACGCCGATGCCGCAGGTGTAGTCAAGGTAGCGCTGGCCGTCGATCGTCTCCAGCCACGAGCCGCTCCCGCGCTCCACCACCAGGTCCGTGTAGCGCGTCCAGCTGGGCGGGACGCCCCGCCGGCGCTCCAGCCAGGCCTGGTGGTCGTCCATTGTCAGAACGTTGGTGGAGTGTTGATCCATAGCAGCCTCGCCTCCGAAGTAGCCTCGTTCTGCCAGCTGTGAGGCAGCGTAGAGGCGAAGGTCAACGAGTCCCCCGCCTCGAGATCGTAAACCTCGTCCTGGCCCAACCACACCCGCACCCTGCCCTCCAGCACGTAGATGAACTCCTCGCCCGGGTGTGAGTAGGCACCCTGGCTGGATGCCCCGACGGACAGAACGAAGAGGTGCGGCTCCAGCTGCCCGCCCGGGTGAGCCAGCTGCTCCATGCGCACGCTGCCCTCGCCAAGCTCGAGCGCCGGCCTCTCGTGAGGCCGGACCAGCCGGCCGCGCGGTGCCTCGCCGAAGAGGTCCTGCAGTGTCGCCCCGCAGGCGGCCGTCAGCCTCTGCAGGGTCGCCACGCTCGCGCCGCCGGCGCCCCGCTCGATGGCGCTGATGAAGCCGGCCGACAGCCCCGACAGGCGGCTCGCCTCGCGCAACGACAGACCGGCAAGGCGACGTAGCTCGCGCAGTCGCGGCCCGCGCTCGGCCGGGACATCGGCCGGCGCGCCGGCCTCGCCCAGGATGCGCCTGATGCCCGGCGCGTTTACCTTTTCGACGGCGCGCATCTGGCGCACTCGGCTGAGCTGCTCCAGGTCGGCCTCGCTGTAGAGGCGGTAGCCAGCGCCCGTGCGCGTCGGGCGGATCAGGCCCTGCCGTTCCCACAGCCGAAGCACGGAAGTCGAAACCTGCAGCCGGCGGGCGGCGTCGCCGATCCGACATCGTCCGCTCGTCGGAACGGCTTCATCCGACTGGGCAACGACATGGCGGGCGGCGTGCGGGGTTTCGGCAAGCCCGATCCGCCTGGGCGCTTGGCCCGTCTTCGCGTGCCGACTCTGGCGGCGCATCTCTCAGTTCTCAGCCGTCGTCGTGACCGGCGGAGAGCGCCCGTCCCCGCGGCGCTGCAGGAGCGTCCAGCCGGCCACGCTGAGCAGTGCGACCGCAAAGATGATCGTGCCCATAACGTTGACCTGCGGCGGTACTCCGATGCGCGACGCCCCGAATACCCACAGCGGGAAGGTGACCGTCTGGCCGGCGTTGAACTGCGTGATGACGAAGTCGTCAATGGACAGGGCGAAGGCCAGCAGCGCCGCGGCCATGACGCCTGGGAAGATGAGCGGGAAGGTCACCTTCCAGAACGTCGTCCAGGGGCTGGCGCCAAGATCCATGGCCGCCTCCTCTAGTCCCCGCTCGAAGCCGGCGATGCGGGCCCTGACCGTCACGACGACGAAGCTGATGTTGAACATGATGTGGGCAATGATGATCGTGTTGATGTCGCGCGCGACGCCGGCTGAGACGAAGAGCGACAGCAGCGCGGCGCCCAGCACCACCTCGGGCGTGGCGATGGGAAGGAAGATGAGCAGGTTGGTCGCGCCCCGGCCTCGGAAGGAGTAACGAGTCAGGGCAAGGCCGATGAGTGTGCCAAGGCCGGTCGCCACCACCGTCGAGACGACAGCCACGATCAGGCTCACCTGCAGCGCTTCGACCATCGCCGGAAAGCGGAAGGCGTCAAGCCAGTGACGCAGCGTGAAGCCTTGCCAGGTGAAGTTGAAGCGCCCCTGGTTGTCATTGAAGCCGAACAGGATCATCACCGCGATCGGTAGCAGGAGGTAGCCGACAGCCAGCGCGGTATAGACAGGCAGCACCCAGCTCGAGAGCCGGGCGCCGAGAGGCCGGCGGTGGACCGTCGCCGTCGACGGTGCCAGAGCTTCGCTGCGGGCCATCAGACCGTGAGCTCCTGCCCACGCAACAGGCGGGCATAGGCCAGGATGCCAATCAGGATGCCGCCCATAAGGATCAGGCTGATCGCGGCCGCCTCGGGGTAGTCGTTGTTGGCCAGGTAGAGCCGTTGGACGACGTTGCCGATCATGGTCGTGTCGCGGCTGCCCAGCACCTCGGCGTTGAGGTAGTCCCCAACGGCGGGGATGAAAGTCAGCAGCGAGGCGGCGAAGATGCCCGGGATGGTCAGCGGCAGGGTCACGCGCAGGAACGCGTGCAAGCGGTTGGCATAGAGGTCGCTTGCCGCCTCAATGACGCGCCGATCGACTTTCTCGAGCGAAACGTAGAGCGGCAACACGACAAAGGGCAGGAAGTTGTAGGTGATCCCGCTGATCACGGCCACGGGCGTGGCGATCAGGTGGAAACCCGGTTCGACGACACCCCAATCCTTGAGCGTGCCGAGCAAGAAGCCCTGGTCAGCCAGGATGAACTTCCAACTGATTACGCGGATGATGAAGCTGGTGAAGAACGGCAGGATGACAAGGAACAGCAGCAGGTTCTTGTAGCGGCCGCCCCGGAAGGCGATCGTGTAGGCCATCGGATAGCCGATCAGCAGGCCCAGCAGGGTCACGATAAGGCCGTACTCAAGCGAGCGCAGGAACTGCGTCGACCACCTAGCCAGCACCTCCGGGAAGATGCCGAAGTTGAAGGTCAGCTGGTAGCCGGCACCCAGTGAGCCCTCCTGCAGCGAGACGGACGCCATCGCCAGCATGGGCAGCACGAAGAAGAACAGCAGCCAAAGCCCGCCAGGCAGAAGGAACAGGTATGGGATCAGCCAGCGCCGGCGGCTCATCAGCCGGTGCCCGCCGATCGTGGCTCCGTCGAGTTGGAAGCCAGCCGGTTAGGGCTCGTCAACCGGTTACGACTTCGCCGAACAGCTCGTTCCAGCGCTGCTCCTCCTGGTCGTCGAGCACCTTGTAGCTGTGCAGCCGGGCGAGCATGTCGTCGGTCGGAAAGACCAGCGGCGACTCGGCCACCGCGCGCAGGTACTCGGCGTCCTCCTCGCTCTCGGCCTCGTCGGCGTGGCGAAGGATGATCTCGCGCGCGGCCGGAACGGGGCAGATGTAGTTGACATACTCGGCGATCTGGGCGGCGACTTCGGGCTGGTAGACGTAATTCATCATCATCGTCGCGTCGACCGGGTGCTGGGCATTGCGTGGGATGCACATGTTGTCGACCCACAGGATGCCGCCGTCGTCGGGCACGACGAAGCGCAGGTTGGGGTTGTCGAATTGCAGCTGGAAGACGTCGCCCGACCAGGCCATGGTGATGGCCAGCGAGCCATCGGCCAGGCCCTGCGCGTACTCGTTGCCGTAGTAGTCGCGAACGTGGGGCGCCTGCGCGAGGAGCGCATCGCGTGCCCGCTCCGCGTCCTCGATCGTCGCGCTGGCTGGCTCGATGCCCAGGTAGAGCAGGGCCAGGTTCATCGTGTCGCGCATCTCGGTGAACATGCCGATCCGCCCGCTGTACCGCTCGGCCATTGCCGGATCGAGCAACTGCGCCAGCGACGTGATCTCCTCCTCGACCAGCTCAGGGTTGTAGCCAATGCCGGTGATGCCGGACTGCCAGGGCACGCTGTGCCGGTTATTCGGATCGTAGGTCGGGTTCTTGTACTTATCCGCGGCGTGCGCCAGGAAGTTGGGCACCTGGCTGGCCACGGCGATTTCGTGGAGATAGCCGAGGTTGGCCATCTTGCCGACGAGCCAATCGGTCAGCACCATCAGGTCCCAGCCGGTGTCCTGCCCAGCCGCCAGCGCCGGCTGGATCGTCCCAAAGAAGCTCTGGTTGTCCTCGATCGCCTCGGTGTAATTGACAGTGATGCCCGTGTCCTGCTCGAACTGCTGAAGCGTGGGCGACTGGGTTGGATCGTCGGCGTCGATGTAGAGCGGCCAGTTGGCGAAGCTGAGCTGGCCGGCCGGGCTGGGCGCCGCGGTCGCTGTCGGTTCCGCGGTCGGCGTAGCACCCGGCGTCAGGCGGGGCGTACCGGTTGGCGCAGCCGTTGGGCTGGCTGCGGGTATGCCACAGGCCGCCAGAGTGGCGGCAGTCCCGGCAAGCAAGGATGCATGCAGGAAGTTCCGCCGCGTGATGGGGTGGCGCGTCAGCGCTTGGGCGATGGCGCGCTGCAACGCAATCTCGCGCGGATCGACAGGGTTACGCCGGTCAGGCATTGCCAGCTCCTCCTCCACTTGCCACGAGGCTCTCCTCCTCGCGAGGGATCACGAACGTATGCTGCGGCTTCCACGTCAGGCAGACGGGCTGGCCATTGGCCAGCACCTCCGACGCGCCGGCCGTCTCAAGGTTCTGCGAGTAGACGGTCAACATGTGGCCGTCGCCGGTGCGCACGAGGTATTGCGTGCTGACCCCAACGTAGCTGGCATCCAGCACGCGACCGATCAGGCAGTTGGTGGC
>DATKBB010000009.1:0-10069 GCA_035514295.1 Candidatus Limnocylindria bacterium
CCTGTCCACGCCCAATCGGCCGGACCTGGAACTTCTGGGGAAGCTGGTCGAGGAGGGCCGGCTGCGGCCGGCCATAGGCGCCCAATACTCCTTGGAGGACACGCCCCAGGCTCTGCGCCACCTCGAGACCGGCCACGCCCAGGGCAAGGTGGTCGTCGCGGTCGCCTAAGGCCGAATCGACTACCGGTTTTCCCTTCCCGCCAACCCGACTCACAGGTGATCCCGGAGCCGACTCGGCGCGGGAGGGCCAACCCCTAGCCCCGACCGGCAGACGCCGAGCTGGCGTGCCCGTGCCGCGGGGACAGCAACCGCCCGGCTAACCTTGCGTAATGAGAGCCGCCTGGCGCGAGCAATACGGTGGGCCGCACGTCGTCGAGGTACGCGAGATCGAGAGACCCGTTCCTGCGGGCAACCAGGTCCTGGTGCGCGTCCACGCTGCCTCCGTCAACCGCGCCGACCTGGACGGCATAACGCCGCGCTGGATGTTCGTTCGGCTGTTCGCCGGCCTGCGCCGGCCGCGTGAGCAGCGAGTCGGCATCGACGTGGCCGGCGTGGTGGAGGCGGTGGGGGAGAGTGCCGCCGTCTTCAAGATCGGTGATCGGGTCTTCGCCGACCTGATCCGCTATGGCTCGGGCGCGTTCGCCGAGTACGTCTGCGCGCGCGAGAAGGCCTTCGCCCTGGTTCCTGACGACATGTCCTTCGAGGTGGCGGCGACCCTCCCACACTCGGCCATCCTTGCGTTGCAGGGTCTTCGCCTGGGCAACGGCCGGATTGTCGGGAAGGGTGACCGGCTGTTGGTGGTGGGCGCGTCGGGCAACGTTGGGCCGTTCGCCGTGCAGATCGCCAAGTCGCGTGGCGCGCACGTGACAGGCGTGGCCAGCGGGGACAAGCTGGACTTGGTCCGCTCGCTTGGTGCCGACGAGGTGATCGACTACGAGACGACCGACTACACGCGCCCGGCCCAGCCCTACGACTGGATCGTCGACGTCGACGCGCATCACCCGCTCCGCCGCTGGCGGCGGGCACTCACGCCGCGGGGCGTCTACCTGAGCATGGGCGGCTCGGGTGGCTGGTTGCTGTCGATGGCCTTCTGGCAGCCGGCGCTGAAGCTTGCCACTGGGAGGACGATGGGCCTGATGCTCCACTGGCGGCCCTTCGCGCCCGACGACGTCGAGGCATTGAAGCGCCTCGTCGCTTCGGGAGTCGTCAAGCCCGTCATCGACGGCCGCTACCCGCTCGAGCAGGTCGTCGAGGCCCTGCGCCACGTCGACGAGGGACGGGCGCGCGGCAAGGTACTCGTCCTGCCTTAGCTGGGGGCCGGAGGACACCGTGGAATCGTTCGAGATGGGCGTCGAGTGGCAGCGATCGCCGTTCACGAGCGAGAGCCGTGCGCACGTCTCGGTGCGGGAGAAGCGGGCCAGTCCTGACGGCCCCTGACCATGCTTTGCAGTGGCCCGGCGCTATGCCTCGAAGGGGACCGGCATCATCTCGTAGATTTCGATCGAGAAGTTGCCCTTGCCCTCGGTGAGATACGGGTGACCATTGGTCAGCTCCCTGGCCTCGGACAGACTCCCGGCGTCTATGATCGAGAAGCCGCTCAGCGAGATCGGATCGCCGGTCGAACCGTCATCGACCACCGATGCTCCTGGTCCGAAGGGCGTGCCCACGTCGACGAGGGCCGGGCCTACCCTCTCCATCCACGACGCCCACTTGGCCAGGACGCCGGCGGCCTGCTCGGCGCTCATCTCGGCCATGTCGGTTGCCTCGCCGCTGTAGATCAACATGAACTTGGACACTTTGGCCTCCCAGTCTGCTTTAGTCAGGACTATAGCAGTTGGTAGACGTCTATTTCAGGTCCGACTAAAGTAGATGAATGGATTCGCTCCAGCTGATCGCCGAGCCGAACCGCCGCCGCATCCTTGGGCTGGTGTGGGAGCGTGAGCTGTCCGTGTCGGAGATTGCCGAGCAGTTCGAGAGCACCGTCGGCGCAGTGTCGCAGCACCTGGCCCTGTTGCGCGAAGCCCGCCTCGTCTCGATGCGTCGTGAGGGCAACCGCCGCTACTACCAGGCCAACCGAGAGGCGCTGGAAGAGATGTGGCGCGAGACTCTTCGGAGCCTGGCCGAGACCATCGAGGGCGGTCGGTGACCGACATCGTGATCGAGCAGCGGATCAGAGCGTCCGTCGCGACGGTGTACACATACCTGACCGACGCCGAGCTGTGGAAGCGGTGGCAGGGTGTGGACGCAACGCTGGACGCCCGCGTCGGGGGCGTCCTCTCCATCCTGATGCCCAACGACATGAACGCTCGGGGCGAGTTCGTGGAGCTCGTACCCGATCGCCGAGTCGTGTTCACCTGGGGGTGGGTCGATCAGCCGGGCATCCCCGTAGGCTCGACCACGGTGGAGATCGAACTGCGTCCGGACGGCGCAGAGACGGTGCTCGTGCTTACCCACCGCTACGTACCGGATGACCAGGTCGCCTTGCACCGATTGGGTTGGGCCCACTACGTGCCTCGTCTGGCGCAGGTTGCGAGCGGGCTGGACGCGGGCGAGGACTCGGGTCCTGAGGTCAGTCGGCCCAGCGGACGCTGATCTGCCCGGCCAGGCCCCGCAGCGGCAGTGATTGCGCCTCCTCCTCGACCGCTTGTCGCTCGGCAGAGGACAGGCGGCGCCACGTTTCGATGGTGATGCGCCCCTGGTCGCGCCGCCACGTCCCGATGATCTCGCCACCCACCAGCAGCGCGCCCGGCCAGACTCGCGATGTCCAGAGCAGCCCACGCTGCGCTGCCTCGGGCACCAGCAGCTCGCGGTCCGCGCCCCACAACAGCGTGTAGGCGTCGCCGCCGGGCAGCAGGCGACAGGGGGCAGCGGGAGATCGGTCGGCCCGGAGGCCAGCTTCGTCGGTGGTCAGGATCCAGGCGTCCCCGAGGGGCGTGCGCACCGGCGTCAGCTCGGCGGCCAGCGACTCGAAGGCGGACTGCCCGATCGGCGGGTGAATGCCGGCCCACTTGGCAAAGGAATCGGCCGTCGTCGGCCCGAAGACATGCAGGTAGCGCCGGGCGAGCTCGAGGCGCGCCGCGCTCTCCTCCATCTCGGGCCGTGGCACCGTCCAGACCGTCGGGTTGCGCGCGCCGTCCCAGCGGATGAGAACGCGTCCGGTTGGCGCGGCGTAGGCCAGTGCGCGGGCATGATGGCCCAGCAGGCGGCCGACTTCGCCGTAGGGGAGTCGTCTGCCTTCCAGCACGGCTTCGATGCGGTCGGCGTGATCCTGCGCGAACTGGCGCTTGGCCGAGCTATCGGGCAGCCGCCCGAGGGAGAAGATCGCCCGATCGCGCGCCGCCACGACGTAGGCGTTGTAGCGCGGTCCCCATAGCTGGACGAAGGCCGGATCCTCCCACGCGTCGGGCTGCGTGCCCTCGACTCGGGCATGGATCGAGAGCAGCGCGGCGCGCGGCATGCTGTCCTGCAGTCCCGCCCAGGCGGCACGCTCGAGCGAGGCACGGCCACGGGGCAGGCGCACGTCGAGCTGGCTCGCCCGGCGTCTGTGGGCGAGGACCTGGGCGCGCGTCAGCTGGAGGACCGGCTGCGTCACCGCCCGACCATAGCGCGCCGGCGAGTGCTACGTTGGCCGCTGAAGAGCGCCACTTCGACGGAGGAGCCCATGTTCGAGGCGGCAGTCATCAACCGGTCTGGCCGGACGGATCACAAGGCCTTCGACTCGGTTGTCCAGGGACTTTCGGACGAGGTGAGGGAGCTGGCGCATGCCGTGCGTGACCTCGTCTTCGACGTCTTCCCAGACGGTCGAGGTGGTCTGGCCGAAGCAGGGCTCGGTGGGGTGGGGCATCGGCCCGAAGAAGGTCAGCGAGCAGTTCTGCTACCTGCTGCCGTGCAAGCGCCACGTCACGCTGGGTTTCTACTACGGCGGCGAGCTGCCTGACTCGGCCGGTCTGCTGGGGGGCGGCGGCCGCCAGGTGTCAGGCAAGCTGTCCATGCGCAGCCTGAAGCTGGCCGGCTTGCAGGACGTGCGCCGGTCGGAGCTGCGCCAGCTGGTCGAAGCCGCCGTTGCGCACTTGGCCAGGGTGAGTGATCTGGAGGAGCTGCGGCGGGTGGCGGCCGCCGTGTCTCGGCGCGCTGACGACCGCGGTCGGGGGTCCACTGCAGCAGCGGGCAGTGCGCCCGGCTGATCGTCGGTATCGGCGATGAGGCTGACCAGCAGGCGGGCTCGATGCTGACTCAGATCGTTCGGCCGGACGGACGGCGGAGGCCTCTGGACCGCCGGCGTGTGCTACGGTCGCGCCCGTGAGCATCTCCGTGCTGGCGCGGCTCGAGCACGAGAACATGATCGAGGCGATCGCGCTGGCCGGAGCGAACGCGGAGGGGGCCGTGGTCCGTCGGGGCGACGGCGTGGCACTGATCGCCACGGGGCTGCCGTTGCGCTTGTTCAACCAGGTGATCGTCGAAGGGGACGACGCGCGGGTCGATGCAGTCCGCGCGGCCGTTGCCCTCACCCGCGCCCGTGGTGACCAATTTGTGGTGAACCTGCGGGTGGGTACAGACGATCGACTGAGCCCGCTGATGCAGGAACTCGGGCTGCTGCCTATTTCCGAGGAACCGACGCCCGGCATGGCTCTCCACCCCATCTCAGCTGGCGCCGGTCCGGACCCACTGCCCGACCACGAGATCCGCCAGGTGACCGACACGGCTGGGGTCGAGGATCACATCAAGACCGCCGCGGCGGGCTTCGAGCTACCCGAAGCTGTTCTGCGCAGCATCATCACACCGACCATGGCCCAGCGTGCCGGGTTCGCGGCGTACGTCGGCTACACCGAGCACGGGCCCGTGACCACCGGCCTGGGCATCCGGACCGGCCGAACCATCGGCGCGTATAACATCGCCACTCTGCCTGCGGCCCGCCGGCGAGGCTACGGCGCCGCGATGACGGCGCGCGTCATCGCCGACGGTGCAGCCGCCGGGTGCGACGTCGCCATCCTGCAATCGAGCAGGATGGGTCACTCCGTCTACGAGCGCCTCGGCTTCCGCACGGTTGTCGAGTACATGGGCTACATCGAACCGCCCGGCGACAAACCCGCAGCTGGAGTGCAATAGCCCGCGGCGGGTGCCTGCTCTCCAGTTCACGGTCTCCGACCGGAATCGGCCTGACACGGCGCTCTAGTTGTCCGGATGGGGCTGCGGTCGCGACGGGCAATCCCATTCGTTCCATGTCGCTGACCCCGCGCTGATCGAAATGCCGGCCTCGTCCAGGTCCAGCGAGGCGAGCTCCGGCGGCTCGTAGGTTAGCGGCTGGCGGTCGTCGGGCGGCGCCTCGATGCCGGCGAGCGCCGCTCGTCTAGTCCACCGATCGACGAGACCACCAGGATTTATCCCCTACACGTTGCTCAGCTGCGGCGTCCTGGCATGGATTGACACGGTTCTCGGCCGCCGAGGGTCAGGCCTCAGCCGCGAAACACCTCGCCGGCGTTCGCGATGCGCATCCTGGGTTGCGCGCGGCGCGCATGGCCGAACTGTATCCGGCCGGCCTGCGACGGGACGCGCCTGTGGACCGATCCCGACGCACTGGTCGAAACGGCCATCAGACGAGCCAGCCTCAGTCGGCGCGGTGATCAACCGTCAGTCGATCGACGCGATTCGCTGGCGACGGAACGCCCGCACGCCGCCTAAAACCGTGGTGCAGGTGCGACGCCAGCCAATGTGCGAGCGACCGTAGCTGCGGCCGTCCCGGCCGACGTACGACTGCCTGACGGGCAAGGTTGTGGGACTTGGCCTCGCTGCCCCAGTCGTCTACCTTTTCCTGAGCCCAGATACGGAGAAAGTGATCGTTCACGGTCGCCTGACCGTACGCCACCGTGAGCGTCCTCAGAGCAGCCGGCGCACCCTATCTTTCGGCGCCTGCTCCCCCATCTTTCAGGCCCAGCCGAGAGGCGGCGACGGTCGCTGCCGCGCGATCATGAACGCCCAGCTTGAGGAAGAGCGCAGACACGTGGTGATCGACGGTCTTCGCCGACAACACCAGTCGGTCGGCGATCTCGCTGTTGCGCAGGCCGCGCGCGAGCAGCGCCAGCACATCGATCTCGCGATCGGTCAAGCCTGCCGGGTTGCGGCGGGTACGCGTCCGCGGCCCGACCTTGATCGCTCGTGCGCCGAGCTCGCGCAGGCGCCGGCGAACGCGGAGCGCCATCGGTCGAGCGCCCAGCTCGAGAAAGATCTCGAGCGCTCGACGCAGGTCCGACTCGTCGCCGTCGGCCAGGGCAAGCGCCTCCTGGTAGGGACAGCCATGCGCCTGCCAGGCGGCGGCGGCCTGGCGATAGCTGCCCTGCCAGTGCAGGCGGTAGGGCTCGGCAGCGCCTTCTGGCATCTGCATGTCTGAGCCGCCCTTCCAGGCCCAGAACGCGAGCTCGCCCTGCCAGAACGGAGCGGGCTCGGGGTTGGCGGGCAACCCGTCGAGGCCGGCCTGCGCTTCCGCGCGCGCCCGCTCTACGTCACCGGCCAGCCAGGCAGCCTCGGCGCGGGCGGCGTGCAGCGGGCAGAGCTCCTGGTTCTCGCCCGAGTTCTGGCAGATGCGCAGCGCCTCATCCAGCGCCGGCATGGCATGCGCATCGCCCCGTCGCGCGCGCAGGCGGCCGAGCAGCATCAGCGCCCTGGCCCTGATCAGGGGCGCCGTGCTGGGCTGGCGCAGGAGTCGCTCCGCGTCGGCCGCAGCCTGCTGCCACTGGCCTCGCTCGAGCGCCACCTCGGCGAGCTCACCGATCACGCGGCGCAGGTAGAGGTCCATGTGGCGCTCGTCGAGGAAGGCGAGCGTCTCGTCCCTGTAGCGGTCGACGACGTCGTACCGCCGCAGGTCCCGGCCGGCCTCGATGAGATTCGCCTGTGCCCGGCCGATGCCCTCGTCGACACCGGCGGCCCGGGCGCGGCGAAGGGCTTCCTCGAGGGTCCCCCAGCCCCTCTCATCACCGTCGTACGTCTGGCACAGGCCGATGGTCGTCAGCGCGTGTACCGCGACAGACTCGTAGTTCAGGCGCTCAGCCAGTTCCAGTGCCCGCCCGGCCCAGCCCACGGCGATGGTGTCGCCGCGGCCGGTGGTCGCAAAGCGTTGAGCCAAGGCGGCGTACGCGCGCGCCAACTCACGACCGGGCGGGTCAACCGCCTCCAGCAACGCCACCGCCGACTCGGCCAGGCGGAGGGCGTGGTCGCTGTCGCCCGAGACCCACACCAGCATCGACAGCTCGCGCAGGGCGTCGCCCGCGCGCACGTGGTCGTCTAGCCGGCGCCAGTGGGCAAGTGCCTCGGTCTGTGACTCTATCGCTCGGTCGATCTGGTCGGTGATCCTGGCCTCGCGCGCATGAGCCTGCAGCAACCTGGCTCTCGCTCTGTCGTCCAGCCCCTCGGCGAAGTCCAGCGCCGCCTCGTAGTGAGCGACCGCCTCGCGGTGCGCGCCCAGCTTCGCCGACCATGCCCCGGCAGCGGGAACGTATTCGAGCACAGCCTCCGCTGCACCGGCACCAACCGCGTGATAGGCGAGACGGCCGGGATCGCTGGCCGCGACGTCGCGCCGCAGTGCTTCCAGCGCTCGTTCGTGAAGGGCTGCCCGGTCGGACGGGGAAAGTGCACCGACGACGGCGCGCCGCGCGATATCGTGGCGGAACGCGAGCTGGCCGGCCGACGCCAGGAGCATCCCGCGCTCGATGCACTCATGGATTGCTGTGTCGGTGGCCGGCGCAACGGCCTTCACCAGCTCGGGCTCGGCCCGCTCGCCGAGGATAGACGCGGCGTTCAGCACATCGCGGGCGGCAGCCGATAGGCGCGCGGATCGAGCGAGGACTGCGTCGCGGACGGTCGCCGGCAGGTCGCTGTTACCGGCTGAGATCACCTCCGTCACGAAGAAGGGGTTGCCTCCCGTGGCGCGATACAGGGCAGCGGCATCGACGTCGGCGTTCTCCGCCAGCCGGGCAACCGCAGCGGCCGACAGCGGCGGTACGTCCAGCCGGCTGATCGCATGGCCGGGCAGGTCACCGAGGACTAGTCGCAGCGGGTGATCGGCGCCGACCTCCTCGTCGCGATAGGTGCCAACGACCAGGACCGGCAGGGTCGGCAGCCGCCGGCCCACGACACGCAGCAGATCGAGGGTCGCTTCGTCGGCCCAGTGCAGGTCCTCGATGACGACGACACGCGCCAAGCGCGATGGCCGGCGTACCAGGTTAAGGAAGGCATCGAATACTCGATTGCGATCACCTGAGCCGAGGGCAACGCCCAACGACCCATGCCCGGCCGCGGCCATGTCTCTGACGGGCGCGAAGGGCCGGGCTGGTAGAACCGAGTCGCACGTGCCCAACAGGAGGTCGATCTCGCTGCCGCGCGCCGCGCCGAATGCAGTGACGAGCGCCGACTTGCCTATACCGGCCTCGCCCGTCAACAGCGCCAGGCATCCTCGACCGCGACGGCTCTCCGCCAGCAGATCGCCCAGCTGGCCCAGCAGAGCATCACGCTCGAGCAGTGCCACGCCGGAATCGTACTACCAGCGTACTCGGCGAGGATAGGGAGCTCGATCCAGCCGTCGATGGCCGGCCGTGCGCGGTGGCGCCTGCACGCCGGACGATCTCTGCAGCCTCGGGGGACCGGCTGCCTACAGCCCGATAAGCCGGACACCGACTGGCGCCCGGACACGCCGGAGTGCATCCTTCGTGCCACAAGTCCGCGGAGGAGCTGGATGGCCGCTCCGGACCAATCTCAGATCGGCCCGTCACCGACCGCCCCGCAGCTCGTGGGCCGCGCACGCGAGCTGGCCCAGATCGAGGCCATGCTGGAGGGTGTCGATGCTCTGCCCGCTGCCGTCGCGCTGGTCGGCGAGGCATCCCCACCGAGATCGCCGGCAACGAGATGACCATCGAGCCGGCCTCGGACCCGGCCAACAGCTTCATGATCCTCTGGAATGACGAGCAGGCCGCCCAGGATCTTCTGGACGCCCTCAGCGCGTCAACCAGTGACATCGACGTCGTCTTCTCGTATTCGAGCGGGAACACCTTCCCCAACCGGGTGTCCGTAAACGCCTATCGCGTTGCCGACGCAGATGGGACTGCTCTGCGGGATGGCATGGTCGAGAACTACCGCGCAATCTACGGGGAGATCACCACGGTCGAAGTCACGCAGGAGACGGTCGGCGGCAAGCCGGTCCCGCTGCTTGCGCTGTCGGATGCCCCGCCGGGCCAGGAGAACTACTTCTACGGCATCGGCCGACATCGTCTTCGTCGTAAGCGGTCAACCCTTCGAATGGGTCGAGGACGCATTCACGCAGCTCTTAGGTATCCACGGGCAGCCACGTGATATGCTGTGGTCCACGTGTATTGCTGTGGAGAACTCATGACAAAGACCAATCTCACCGTACAGCTCGACGGAGACGTGATCCGGCGGGCGAAGATCGTCGCAGCGAGGCGAGGAACCTCGGTCAGCGCCCTTGTGGCACGACACCTGGACGCCCTGGCGGCCGACGATGAGAGGTACGAGGCGGCGCGCCGGCGGGCAATTGAGCTGATGGATCGAGCAACGCCCCACGGCGGCAGGAACTGGACCCGAGACGACCTCTACGCCGAGCGCCTGGATCGCTTTGGTCGGCGAGGCTAGGGCATTCGTAGACACGAACGTGCTGCTGTATGCCTATGACGCCGCGGAGACCGTAAAGCAACCGGTTGCCCGAGCGGCGCTCGCCCGACTATGGGCCGAGCGGAGCGGGACACTGAGCACCCAGGTGTTGCAGGAGTTCTACAACGGAGCCACGCGCAAGCTCACGCCACCGATGCGTCCAGTCGAGGCGCGAGAGATCATCGGCCTCTACGCGGCATGGCCAGTGGTCCTGCTCGATCCCAGCTTGATACTGGCCGCGACAATGCTCGAGGAGTCCCACCAGCTGTCGTTCTGGGACTCCCTCGTCCTGGAGGCGGCACGGGTCGCCGGAGCCCAGCGGCTGCTGACGGAGGACATGCAGCACGGCCGAGTAATTGAAGGCGTGCGCATCGAGAACCCGTTCGTCGAACCCTTTGACGACTGATCCCTTGACCCA
>DATKBB010000010.1:0-3025 GCA_035514295.1 Candidatus Limnocylindria bacterium
CGGACCGCGCTCCAGGCGCGCATCGACGAGCAGCTTCCGGGACAGGACCTGCGCCTCGACCTGCGCGACATCCCGGCCGACGCGTGGCACGCCCACTACGCCGTCGTCGCCAATCCCTTCCTGTGGTTCATGCAGCACCAGCTCTACACGCTGCCGTATGAGCCGACCGTCGACCAGCAGCTGATCGACGCCTGGCAGAATGGCTATCGCGCAGTCAACGATGCCCTGGCAAGAGCCGTCGTCGAGGCCACGGGTAGCGTGCCGCGGCCGGTCGTGCTGCTGCAGGACTACCACCTCTACCTGGCAGCGCGAACCATCCGGGCACATCTCCCCGAAGCCCTGTTGCTGCACTTCAACCACATCCCGTGGCCCGCGGTCGACTCGTGGCTTGTGCTGCCGCAGGGCCTGCGTCGCGTGATCTGCGAGGGGCTGCTGGCAAACGACATCGTCGGGCTGCAGACCGATCGTTACGCCACCAACTTCCTGGCCACGGTGGACGCCTTTGTACGCGACGCGCGCGTCGACCCGGCGGGTCGTCACGTGCGCTGGCGCGGCCGGACGATCTGGGTGCGCGCCTATCCCATCTCGATCGATGCCGAGGCCCTTGAGGAGTTCACCGCGGGCGCAGCGGTCCAAAGGCGTCGGCGCGAATTGGCTGCGCGGCTCGAGCGCGCCGGCTCACCCAAGCTGATCGTGCGCGTCGACCGGCTGGAGCCCTCCAAGAACGTGCTGCGCGGCTTTCTGGCATTCGAGGCCCTCCTGCGCCGCCGTCCGGACCTTCGAAAGCAGGTGCGCTTCCTGGCGATCCAGTCGATCAGCCGCGAGCGCGTGCCAGAGTACGCTCGCTACGCCGCCGCAGTCCGCGAGGTCGTCGCCCGCGTCAACGGCATGGCCGACCCCGACGAGGCGCCAATCTGGCTGCTGGATGGCTCCGAGTACGCGCTGGCCATCGCCGCTCTGTCGCTGGCCGACGTGGTGCTGGTCAATCCCGTCGTCGACGGCATGAACCTGGTCGCCAAAGAGGCGGCGATCGTGAGCCACGCCGCGCTGGTGCTGTCCGAGACGGCCGGTGCCGCCGAGCAGCTGGCGGCCGACTCGCTGATGGTCAGCGCCGCCGACGTGGCAGGCACCAGCGAGATGCTCGAGCGGGCGCTGGAAATGACCGAAGAGGAGCGCCTGCAGCGACTGCGACACCTCCGCGCCTCGGTGCGCAACGAGGACCTGGCCTGGTGGCTGGCACGCCAGCTGCGGGACCTGGCCGCCGTCGCCAAGGGTGGCCGGCCGCCGTCGCGTGCCCTGCGCGACACCGTGCGCCGCTTCGAGCCCGAGCTGCACGACTAGCCCTTCGCGTGGGCTGCCCGCCCAGGTTGACGTACGGGTGGAGCAGGCGGCCTGCGTCCAAACCGGCAGGATCTCACTCGGCCGAAGCCGACAGGATTTCAGATGATTTGTGCACCCGATCCCGCTCTGGTCAGGTTGTACGGTGGTGCAGGCCGACTTCGAGTCGCCATTAGTGGCTGGCGAGCGCGCTGGCGGCCATCTCCAATGCACGGCGGTGAACGCCTCGACAGTACTGCGGTGGGTTAAAAGCATCGCTGGTGGCACCGAGTGTTCAGATGATCTGCCAAGTCGTCGATTTGTGGCCGCGCGGCGCCGGGCCAGACCATTTCAGTGCTCGGGAATGTTCACCTCAGCCGGCGCACGAGGCCGGCGAGGAAGCGTGTCGCGTGCGCCGGCGAGGCGAGCACGACGTCGGCCGCCGCCAGCACCTCCTCGGGGACCTCGGCGCGTGCCTGAACCGCGACCGCAATTCCGTCGGTCCTTCCCTCGGACCGCAGGCGGCGCAACGTTCGAAAGGCCATTGCGTCGCTGACGTCGTCGCCGAGCAGGAATACGCTGCGCGGCCCCCACTCGTCTACCAGCCGCTCAAGCGACTCACCCTTGGCCACAGCACCGAACGGCCGCAGCTCGAGCACGCGCCGGCCCGGGAAGCGCTCCAGGAGGCCGTCCGGGTCGAGCCGTTCGACGGCGGACCTGACGCGCTCTGCCGCCTCCTCCAGGTCGGGCGCTCTGCGGTAGTGAAACGCGACGGCGGGCGGCTTGCGCTCGACCACCAGCCAGGGTTCCGGCACCAGGCGCGGGAGCTCCTCGGCCAGCCGCTCGGCAGCATGCACTGCATCCTCGGTCGCCTGCTCAGATTCGACGCGGACGCGCTCGGCGATTCCGCCGCGTGGAATGTAGCCGCGCTCCATCCCGTGATTGCCCAGGTAGGTGACCCCGCCGACGCGGACGCGGGCGGCGACGTCGGCCGCCGACCTTCCCGACAGCACCGCGACCTGGATGTCGGGCAGGCCGGCCAGCGCCCGCAGCGCGCGGCGACCCAGCGGTAGGATCGAAGCTCCCCATGGATCGTCGACGATGCGGCTGAGCGTCCCGTCGAAGTCCGTGACCACCAGCAGCGGGCGGCGCTCGAGGTGCTCGGCGGCAGTCTCGACCGCCCGGCCGACGCTGATCGGGCGGCGTGCACGCGGCGACGCCTGGGTCAATCCTCGGCCGAGAATTCGGGCACGACGGCGGTGATCGCCTGGATGAAGATCTCCGGCGGGGCGCCGCCATAGACGACCTCCCGGACGATCCCGCCCTCGTCCAGCCAGAAGTGGATCGGAAGTGCGTACGCGCCCCATTCGGCCTGCACCCTGCCCTCCTCGTCGACCCCCACCGGCAGCCCGAATTCGAGCGCCTCCATGAACTCGGTGACCGTGGCCTGGTCTTCGCCGACGTCGACAACCAGGATCGTCATCGCCCCGTCGAGCTGGCGGTTGTAGCGCTCCATCATCGGCAGCTCGTCGACGCACTGCGGGCACCAGGTGGCCATGAAGTTGACCCACATCGGCTTGCCCGCCCAGTCGGCCGTGTTCATGACGCTGCCGTCGGTCAGCGTCACCTCGATCACCGGCGCCCGCTGGCCGATTCCCACGCCTGGCGCGGGAGATGGCGTGCTGGTCGGCCCGGGAGAGGTTCCGGG
>DATKBB010000011.1:0-7027 GCA_035514295.1 Candidatus Limnocylindria bacterium
CGAGGCTGCGCCCCGGAGCCTGCGCCTGGCTGACGATCGGGCTGGGGATATACTTTCCGTCCCGTGGGGATGTAGCTCAGCTGGGAGAGCACCGCGTTCGCATCGCGGGGGTCAGGGGTTCGAGTCCCCTCATCTCCACCAGCCCCCTTTGTGTCTAGCGGCGTTTACTGCCGCCACTCGATGGGCGCCCGCGGGTCCGGCCGGTAGGCGCAGTAGGTGCCCGTGTGGATGGCCAGCTCGAGGTGCTCACCCAGGGCCGGGCTGTGCTCGGTGATGCGGGTCATGGCCAGCCGGATGGCCCGCGTCACGCTGAGCCTGGCACGCTCGCTGGCCGAGCCGGTAGGACGATCGCGGCCGCCCAGCCCGACGGCGCCCGAGATCTCGCGGGCCAGGAAGTCCATCTCGCCGCGCGCCCGCTCGACGACTACGGGCTGCGCCACCCTCAGCTGTCGAGACCAGCCGAGCGGTAGTCGCCGTCGACCCTCCTAGCAGATGAAAGGGCACGTAGACACGGGCCCTTTCTCTTTGGATCACAATCCCTCTGAGCAAGGAGGCAGGAGTGACGGCAGGCGACCGGCGCGCAGACAGCGAGGCACAGGTTGACGATTTCTTCGAGGTGCTCGCCCAGCTGACGGTCGAGGATGTCTTCCTGCTGGGCCAGCTCTGGTCGGAAGAGGACGAAGCCACGCGGCGGCGAGCGTGGCAGCGCGCCAAGCCGGCCATCGAGCTGGCGCGACTGACTGATCTGCTGGATGAGGCCCGGCGTGACGTTGGCGCCTGGATGCAGGCGACGCCGTCCGACTTCCAGGGCATCAGCGGCTTGCTCGGGCGCCAGGCAGACGACGTCTCGGTCAGGCGCCACGCTGCGCCGGCAGTGCTCGACGCCGTGGCCGGCCTGCTGGCCGGCGCGGACCTGTATCCGGACGAGACCAACGCGCTACTTCGGCCGTGGCGGGCGGTCACCGACGATGAGGAGGACGCTAGAACGGCGGCTGGCTGATCAGCTGGTCGACGGGGGCATAGTCGTCGCGCAGGACCGGCGCCCCGGCCACGAAGTTGTCTGTCGCATCCGTCACGGCGACGACCGACTCACCCCAGCCTCTGTCGGCGATGACCGCCGCCAGTGCCCCGGCATCTATGGTCCCATCCGAGGCGAGCATCACGAACGTGCCGCCCTCCCAGCCGCCGCGCGCGGAAGGTGTCGAGATGAATGCGACGTTGGCGAAGACGTCGCGGAGCGTGGCCAGCTCGGCGCGGGCGAAGTCGAGCGGCGGGTAGTCGATCAGGTTCAGGACGTACAGGCCACTCGGGCGCAGGACACGCCGCACGTCGGCCAGAAACTCCCGCGTGGTCAGGTGCCAGGGCACGGCCAGGCCACCGAACGCGTCGCCCAGCACCACGTCGTAGGCGTCCGCCGGCTGTCGGGCGAGGGTCAGGCGCCCGTCGCCGGTCTCAATGCGCAGGTCCGCCCCGGGCTCCAATCCCAGCTCGCGCTGGGCGAGGTCGACCAGCAGCGGGTCCAACTCCAGGACCGTGCTCTGCGTACCGGGCCTTGCCTCGCGCAGGTAGCGCGGCAGGCTGAAGCCGCCGCCACCCACGTGCAGGACGTCGACCGGCTGGCCGGATGGAGCAACTGTTTCGATCGCGTCGGCGAAGAGGCGCGTGTACTCGAACTCCAGGTGGCTCGGGTCCTCCAGGTCTACGTAGCTGTGGCGCAACTGGTCGAGCCACAGAGTGCGTCCGGATAGCCGGCCTGGGTCGGCCTCGATGCGCACGCAGTAATAGGCGCTCTCCCACTGGCAGGAGCCCGGCAGCAGGATCGTCGCGGCGGCGCCGCCACCGGCCAGCACTAGCGCCAGGCCGACGGCCGACAAGTCGCTGCGCAGCCCCAGCCTCAACCAGAGCAGCAGTCCAACACCGACTACGGCCAGCCCGACGGCGACGACGAGCGGCCGGCTGGGGAAGGCCGCAATGAGCACGAAGCCGGTGCCGAAGGTGCCCACGATGGCGCCGGCAGTTCCCAGCGCCGACAGGCGACCGACAACGCTGCCCGTTTCGCGCAGGTCGGCCAGCTGGAGCTTGACGACGGTCGGGGCGACGGCGCTGAGCACGGCCGCCGGGGCGAAGAAGCCCACCAGCGAGAGCATCACGATGGTGTCGGGGCCCGTGCCCAGAGCCATCTCGCCGAACCAGCTGATGGCCGGCACGGAGATGAGCGCCAGGGCCCCGCCCCAGACCAGCAGCGGACCCAGCAGGCGGCGGGGCGGCAGGGCATCCGCCGCTCGCCCACCCAACCACGTGCCCAGGGCGATGCCGGCCAGCACCGTGCCGATGATGCCGGTATAGGTCTCCAGCGTCACGCCGACGTAGGGCGCCAGCAGCCGGCCGGCCAGTATCTCGAGCACGAGCACGGCGCCCGACGTGAAGAAGACGAGCGCGCCGGCGGTCAGCGGCGTCAGCGCTGCCGGCCTGTCCGCCTGCGCCACGCTCAGTCGAGCGCCCTGCGCAGCAGGACACGGTTGTCGCGCAGCCAGCGGCGCGCCTGCGTGGCTCGCGCGTCCGGCACGTGGCGCTCGACCAGCCGCCAGAAGGCAGGCCCGTGGCCAGAGACGCGCAGGTGGGCCAGCTCGTGGACGACGACGTAGTCGAGCACCCAAGGCGGGCACAGCACGAGCCGCCAGCTGAACGACAGCACTCCCCTGCTGGAGGCACTGCCCCAGCGGCTGCGCTGATCGCGAACGGCGAGGCCCGTTGGCCGCACACCAATCTCCGATCCCAGCGCGGCAACACGCTGGGCGAGGATGGCCTGCGCCCGGCGCCGGAGCCAGGCCTCCACAACGGCGGCCGGCGGTCGGTCGTCGAGGGCGGCGATGCGCACCCGCAGCCACGCTTCAGGGCCCGCGTGGTCGAGGCTCACCGTGGAGCGGCGCTGCGGCCCGGTCCCGCGCTGCACTTCGACGCGGTGCGGCATGCCGCCGAGCCGCAGCTGGCGTCCCGCCTCGAGCGGGGGCCTGCCGGCCAGCGCCTGCCGTTCACCGTCGAGGCGCAGTCGGTGGCGCTCGATCCAGCCGGCATGCCTGGTGACCAACTCGACGGCCACTGCCGGCGATGCCCGCAGCGGCAGCACGACGACTGCCTGACCCTGCTCGTCGATGGTGAGCCGGGCGCGGCGCGCGCGCTCCGAGCGCCGGACGTGATAGCCGCGACCAGCGGGTTCGCCGCTCATGGGTGCTCGAGTGCCGCCAGGCCGGCCTGCCAGTCGGCGGCTTGTCGGCGGAGGGCTGTCGAAGCGTCGGCCGGGCTGACCTGTCGGAAGGTGAGCGGGTCACCGGGGCCCAGCTGGCCCAGGAGCGGGAGGTCGGCGCTGATCACCACGGCCACGACAGGGTAACCGCCGACGGTTCCGTGGTCGGCCAGCAGGCAGATGGGTCGCCCGTCGGGCGGCAGCTGGATGGCGCCCCAGGGCACGCCCTGCGAGAGCATCTCGCTCTGCCGGCCGGCGGCCGGCAGCGGCGGACCCTCCAGGACGATACCCTGCCGATCGCCACGCGCGCTGACCCGGTACTCGGAAGCCAGCAGGCGCTCGAACGAGCTTAAGGGGAGCCCATAGAGGTGCGGTCCGGGTAACACGCGCAGCGGCCGGCGGGTGGCCTCCAAGGCGGGCTGCGGGCCGCCTTTCCAGTGCAGTCGGTTGTCGTTTTCGATAGTGGACCGCGAACCGAGGCGCACCACGTCACCGGCCGACAGCGGGCGGCCGTCGAGGCCGCCGAAACCACCCACGAGGCACGTCGAGGCCGAGCCCAACACGATGGGCACGTCCACGCCGCCGGCCGGCGCGAGGTAGGCGCGGATGCCGGCCCGCTCGGAGGCCGCAGCGAAGGCAAGCGTGTGGCCCGCGGCGAGCGTGAAGCTGGTGCCGGAAGCGACTCGCTCGCCGGTCTCTACGACTCGGGCCACGAGGTCGGCTCCGGCCAGGCCCAGCAGGCAGTGGTCCAGCGCGCGCAGGCTGGGGCCGGCCAGCGTCAGCTCCAGCGCGGCTGCATCGCGAGCGTTGCCGGCCAGCGCATTGGCCACCGCCAGCGACCACCCATCACACGCACCGCCCGCAGGCACGCCCAGGTCGACGAAATCCGGCCGGCCGAAGTCCTGCACGGTAGTCAGCAGGCCGGGCTCGATCACCTCCAACATCGGCCGTCGCCGCTCAGCCGGGGAGCGGCACGAAACGGACTACCTGACCGGGCCGGATGAGCGCCGGCGGATCGCGTTGGGCATCCCACAGGCGCAGCTCCGTGCGACCCAGCAGATGCCAGCCGCCCGGCGTGGCCAGCGGGTAGACCGCCGTCTGGGCGGCCGCGATCGCCACGCTGCCCGCCGGCACGCGCTGGCGTGGAGTTGCCCGACGCGGCAGGTGCAGCTCGGGCGGCAGAGTGCCCAGGTAGGCGAAGCCGGGAGCAAAGCCCAGCAGGTAGGCGCGGTAGGTCCGCGCCGCGTGCAGCTCGATCACCTGTGCCGGGCTGAGGCCGGTGCGGCGGGCGACCTCCTCCAAATCGGGGCCATGCGTGCCGCCGTAGCGGACGGGAACCTCGAGGACCATGCCGGATGACGCTGCAGCGACAGGCAGCGGCTCCTGGAGCAGGGCCAGCAGCGCACTCCGCGCCTCTTCGGTGCCCAGCCGCAGTGGATCAAAGGTGGCCAGCAAGCTCGAGTAGGAGGGAACAGGAGCGCCCCAGCCGGCACCTTCGCGACGCGCGCTGCGGAGACGCTCGGCCAGCGCGTGCACGAGATCGTTCGTGGCTGGGTCGATGCCGCCCGGCCAGCTGACCAGCAGGGCGGCGTCGCCGAAGGGCTCGATTTGGGACGGGTCGACGTTCACTCGTCGTGATGCAGCGGCGCCAGCTCGACACCGGCCGCTTGGAGTGCGTTGCGCACGGCGCGGGCATACTCGGGAGCCCCCGGCGTGTCGCCGTGGATGCACAGCGTGTCGGCCCGGATGTCGACGTTCGAGCCGTTCGCGGCCACGGCGCGGCCCAGCACGACGATCGAGACGGCCTGCTCCGCCGCGCTCTCCGGATCGGGCAGCACAGCGTCGGCATGGCGGCGGGAGCGGAGCGTGCCATCGGGCTCGTAGGCCCTGTCGGCGAAGGCCTCGGCCGCAACGCGCAGCCCTTCAGCCCGACCCGCGTCGAGCAGGGCGGAGCCGGCCAGGCCGACCAGCGTCAGCGAACTGTCGAAGCGCCGCACCGCGCGCGCCACGGCGCGTGCCACCGCCGTGTCCCTGGCCGCCCGGTTGTAGAGGGCGCCGTGCGGCTTGACGTGGCGCAGCCGGACATCGGCGTCGCGGCAGAACGCATACAGCGCACCGAGCTGGTAGAGGATGGAAACCTCCAGCTGCTCGGTGGACAGGGAGATGTCGCGCCGGCCGAAGCCCTCGCGATCGGGGTAGCCCGGGTGGGCACCGACCGTTGCGCCGTGCTCCGCTGCGAGGGCCACGGTGCGGGCCATGATGGTGGGATCGCCGGCGTGCGAACCGCAGGCGATGTTGACCGATGTGACCATCGGGATGAGCGCCTCGTCCTGGCCCATCACCCAGGCGCCATAGCTCTCGCCCACGTCGCTGTTGAGATCGATGCGCATGACCCGATGCTAAACGCTGGCCAGCGGCTGGCGCGCGTGCCGAACCGACCGAATGAGCCATGGGGCATCTTCCGGGCCGGCCCAATCCACCCGCCCGGGGATCCATCACCCGACTGAGTCGGCTCGGAGGCGCGCTGTGAGTCGGGGATTGTGGGCGGGGGGCCGACCGCCTGGCTGAGTCGGCTCGCAGGCGCGCTCTGAGTCGGGGGCTGGTGAGGTGACTCGCACGTGGTCTCCGAACCGACTCACAGAAGTAGTGTCGAAGCCCATGGGTGGCCGGCGACTCGCCATACAGCCGGGTCGTCACGCCCGGCCAAATCCGCCTCGAGGACTGCGGGCCCTGTTCGGGCGGATCGACGTCGACAGCCGCGAAGAGCACACGGTGGCCGTCTGGAAGGCAACCAACGACCAGAGTGTCAAACGGCTCGGATTTAGTAACAGAGTGGTTCCAACGGGCCGGAGCCGGCCGTGTACTGAATTCGCGAGTCCAGGCGGCGAGCCAGATCTCACTACCCCGTCCCGCCCGCTCGAGGGAGTGCCTGAAGGTCGCCTTGCTCGAGTGCGAGCGCTGCCACCAAGTCGTCGAGCGGCGCTCACCCATCCAGCGGCATTGTCCGGAGTGCACGGCCACAACCAGGCGGCAACGAGGTCGCGCGGCAATGGCCCGCCGCCGCCGGGGGAACGGCGGATCGCGGAGTGCTCGGCGTCAACCCTACTCGCCACTCGTTCGCGAGCTCCACGGACGCCGTTTGCCTCCCCTAGAAGCCGATCAGCCTCTTGACAACTAAGTACGGTGTGTCATAGTCCTGACATTCAAGACACAGATGTGACATGAGCGCCCTCGCCACCACCCGCCACACCGACGCGACCCGCAGAGCCATCCTCGAGGCCGCGGTCGACCTCTACCTAGAGCGGCAGAGCGATGGCTTCTCCGTCCAGGAGGTGGCCGATCGGGCAGGCCTGACCCATCGCACCGTCTACCGCTACTTCCCCACGCGCCAGGAGCTCGTCGACGTGACCGCCGCGCGCCTCGCACCCGCGCTGGTCGATCAGCGCTTCGCCGAGGCGTCGACCGTCGAGGAGTGGATCGACGCGCTCGGCCCCCACTTCGCCCACACCGAGGCCAACTTCGAGCTCGTCCGCAGGGTCCTCGCGACCCTGTTCATCTCGGAGGACCCCCGGTTCTTCGGCCAGGACCTCCGCGGGCGGGACACGCACCGATGGCAGGTCCTTCGACAGCAGTTCCCCGATCTCACGGAGCGCGACGCCCGACAGACGTTCGCCACGCTGCGTCATCTCACGTCCTCGACCTCGTACGTCCTGTACCGCCTGCGCTTCGGGTTGTCGCCGGCCGAGGCAACCGAGGCGATCCAGACCGCGGCCAGACAGATCG